>CAZJWW010000073.1:0-13965 GCA_964549895.1 uncultured Gammaproteobacteria bacterium | reverse complement strand
TTGATCCAGTCCAAACGCATTTTGTAGATCATCCTGGCAGTCCACTTGGAGAAAAGGAAGGTCATGTATCGCAGGGGCGCTTCGAGCGGGTGCTGAGAGCGGGAGACTTTGCCGTCACCAGTGAAATTGCACCACCAGATTCCGCTGAATCTGAAGGTGTTTATCGCCGAGCACAGTTATTCGACGGAGCGGTCGATGCAATTAACGCTACCGATGGATCTGGCGCCAATTGCCATATGTCCAGCGTTGCAGTTTGCGCTTTGCTATCACACATTGGTTACTCACCGATCTTACAAATTTCCTGCCGAGATAAAAATCGCATTGCTATTCAGGGTGATATTTTAGGTGCGGCCGCCATGGGTGTTTGCAACGTGCTCGCACTCACCGGTGACGATGTTTCCGCAGGCGATCACCCTGAAGCCAAACCAGTATTTGATTTAGACAGTATTTCACTGCTGACAACCATAAGCACCATGCGAGATGAATCCAGATTTTTAAGTGGCCGTAAACTGAGCTCAGCGCCCAAGATCTTTGCTGGGTCATCTATTAATCCATTTGTGCCTCCGGTTGAAAGTCGGGTATTGCAATTACAAAAAAAGATCGAAGCGGGTGCGCAATTTATTCAAAGTCAATATTGTTTCGATATGGATGTTTTGAAATCAATGATGAAACGCGCGGTCGATTTAGGCTTGACAGAAAAAGCATTTATTCTGCCAGGTGTGGGCACCTTAGCCTCCGCTAAGACTGCTAAATGGTTGCGCAAAAATGTTCCGGGAGTACATATTCCAGATACCATCATCGAGCGCTTAAACGGCGCTGAAAATCAAAAATCTGAAGGTCAAAAAATCTGTGTAGAGCTGATGCAAGAAGTTAAAGAAATTGAAGGCGTTAGTGGCGTGCACATCATGGCTTATCGACAAGAAGAGTTTGTGGCTGAAATGGTCGAAGCCTCTGGCGTGCTTGATGGGCGGGTGCCTTGGGCACCCGAACGTGGCAGCTAATCAATTGGAACAAAAGTCAATTTCATTAATATAAAACGAGGCCGCGAACGTTAGTACGTAGGTCTCATGGAATAAAACCTCAAAACGAGAAAACAACAGGAATAGTACGATGACGCATACCGTTTTATCATCACCAAGCCAAGAAGTAACGATTGGCTTTGATCGACCGTTTACCATGATTGGTGAACGCATTAACCCAACCGGGCGCAAGATATTGGCGGCCGAGATGAAGGAGGGCGATTACAGCCGAGTGGAAGCCGATGCCATTGCCCAAGTAGAGGCTGGTGCACAAATGCTCGATGTGAACGCCGGTATTCCTTTGGCGGACGAACCGGCGATCTTAGCCGAGACAATTCGCCGCGTACAGGCAGTGGTAGAAGTGCCATTGTGTATAGACTCGTCGATTATTGAAGCCTTAGAAGCAGGTTTAGAAGTTTACCAAGGTCGCCCATTGGTAAACTCCACCACCGCCGAAGAAGAAGTCATGGAGCGGGTGTTGCCGCTGGTTAAAAAATACGATGCCGCGGTGGTCGCTATTTCAAATGATGAAACAGGTATTTCAGAAGACCCTAACGTGCGTTTTGAAATTGCTAAACGCATTGTAGAGCGTGCTCAAGATTATGGAATCAAACCGGAAGACGTGGTGGTTGACCCTCTGGTAATGCCCATCGGCGCCATTGGTCAAGCGGGCCAGCAGGTGTTCGCACTGGTAAAACGTTTACGTGAAGAACTCAAGGTCAACACCACCTGTGGTGCATCGAATATTAGTTTTGGCATTCCCAGTCGCCACGACATTAATAATGCATTTTTACCCATGGCGATTGCGGCTGGGATGACCTCGGCGATCGTTAATCCCATTCACGGTGGTTTGGTTAAATCAGTACATGCTGCTGATGTGTTGTCGGGCAATGATGCAAATTGTGAAAACTGGATTAGCAATTATCGAGAACCACCAAAAGAGGGCGAAGCTGCCGCAGGTGGCGCCAAGAAGAGTCGTCGCAGCGGCGGACGTAGGCG
The DNA here is from genome assembly GCA_964549895.1 of uncultured Gammaproteobacteria bacterium. Classification (GTDB taxonomy): domain Bacteria; phylum Pseudomonadota; class Gammaproteobacteria; order Arenicellales; family Arenicellaceae; genus Arenicella. Next base: position 11,947 of record CAZJWW010000073.1, on the reverse strand, counting down.
TCGCGGTTAGATTATATGAGTGATGCCATCACAATTATCGCGACTAGTGGTTCTTGCGTATGCGGAGCAATCACATACGAAGCTGAGTCCATAGAACCTATTTGGTATTGTCATTGTAATCAATGTCGGAAGATGACTGGGCATTTTATGGCCGCAGCACAAGTTCCAATGGATCACATGCATATTTCGGGTGAACCAAAATGGTATTACGTGAGCGAACAATCAAGGCATGGTTTTTGTCCAGAGTGTGGCTCACAGTTGTTCTGGCGTAATGATAGTAATGATTATATGAGTGTTACCGGCGGCAGCATCGATGGCGGTTGCACGGGTGATACCCTTGTAAATAAAGGTCATATTTTTACTTCTGAAAAAGGTAATTATTATGAGATCCCGAGCGAAGAGGTTCAATCTGATAGATGGCCAACAGATGAGTCAGCAAATAATTAACCGTGGCTAAAGAACATTCTACTGAAAAGTCCTTTGAAGGAAACAGCCTTGAGCGTTCTGTAAAAGATAGCCCTGAGCGTTCTGTAACGAAAAGCCCTGAGCGGTCTTTCACCGGAAACAGCCGAGTCGTTTTCACTCCGTCTGGCTTATCAAAAGAAGTCGACAACGGCGCAACGCTACTGAGTACTGCGCAAGATGCCGGCGTCGCCATTCGTTCGCTCTGTGGCGGCAATGGTAATTGTCGCCAATGTTGGGTGCGAGTGATTGAAGGCTCGCATACCAAACATGAAATAGAATGCTTACCCGAAAACGTTACTGAGGTTACGGCACTAGAAAAACGTTTTCGCAAGATACCGCGTTTTGATGGAATGCGTCTTGCTTGCCGCACAAAAATTTGCGGCGACTTAGTAGTAGATGTACCCGAAGCTAGCCAGGAACACCTAACCAATATCAGCAAGAAAAACGCTGCGCGTGATTATGAGTTAATGCCCGTTGTTCGCTTGATAGATCTCGAGTTGTCGGAAGCGACCATGGATGATAACCCGTCGGCCAGTGAAAATATTCTGGAGCGTTTAGCTGAGCAAAATATTGAAGCGAGTATAAATTTTCATTTGTTGCCGTTTATTCAAACCGCCATAGCCGTGGGCAAGGGTAAATTAACCGTTGCGACTCGTGATGAGCGAGCAGGCCAACAAGAGATTGTTGCCGTTTACCCTCGATTTGAAACCGCCGAAGAAGCAAAGTTTGAGGGTTTACAAAATACCGATAGAGTCATGGGTTGCGCTGTCGATATAGGCTCTACCACCTTGGCGGTTTACGTTTATGATCTGTTGTCAGGCGAATTGTTATACGACACCTCGGCTATGAATCCGCAAATACGTTATGGCGAAGACCTAATGAGTCGTGTGTCCTATGTCATGATGAACAAAGACGGCGATGCGCAGCTAACCAAAGCTGTGCATGACAAGCTCACTGAAATGCTGCACGACGCTTGTAAACAAATAGAGTTAGGCCATGACAAATTATTAGAAGTAGTGTTAGTGGGTAACCCCATCATGCACCATCTCTTTTTCGGTATTTCGCCTGTCGCCTTGGGTCAAGCGCCTTTTACGGTGGCCAACCGTGATTGGATGGAGGTCAACGCAGTTGACTTACAACTCGATCTATACCCGACCACACGCATGTCGTTCTTACCGCTGATTGCGGGGCATGTCGGGGCGGATACCGCTGCCGCTTATTTAAGTGAAATCGACAGCATGCAAAGCCAAACCTCCTTATTGGTGGATATTGGCACTAACGCAGAAATTGTTTTGGCTAAAGACGGGCAGGTGTTTGCTACTTCCTCTCCCACCGGCCCAGCATTCGAGGGCGCTGAAATTAGTTCAGGTGTGCGCGCTTCACACGGTGCGATTGAGCGTATTCGTATCGATCCTGAGACGCTCGCGGTCACCTATAAAATTATTGGTGTTGAGGCATGGTCCGACACACCAGAATTCGCAGAAGCAGAACAAGCGGCAATTGGCATATGCGGCTCTGGCATTATCGAAGTAATGGTAGAATTAGCCAAAGCGGGTTTGGTTGACCGTGGCGGTTTATTCGTGCAAGAGCGCGCACCCGATCGCTTTGATTCAGTGGAAGATGCCGAAGGCAGTAAAATTGTTCGTTTTCTATTGCTTGATCAAGGAGATAACTCTATCTATGTAGAACAAACCGATGTGCGTTCCATTCAGTTGGCTAAAGCAGCACTGTATGCCGGTGTGCAATTGTTGATGGACTATTTAGAATGTACCTCACTAGAGCAAGTATTATTGGCCGGAGCGTTTGGCTCGCATCTTGATCCAAATTATGTCGCTGATCTAGATATCATTCCCGGCGCCAGTAAAGAACAAATTCGTTCGGTTGGTAACGCCGCTGGTGTGGGTGCCAGTAAAGCATTGCTCAACGCGCAGGACCGAGACCGTATTATAGAGGCGGTACGCGCGGTCAATAAAATAGAAAGCGCCAACGAACCCAAATTTCAGGAATATTTTGTCGACGGTATGAAGTTTTCAGTATCCAGCGTAGCGGGGCAACAACAGCAAAGAAATCGTCGGCGTCGACGTAAGGCCGATTAGTGACAACTAAAGAATGTATTTAAAGAGTAAAATTTAAAGAGGACCAGATCATGGCAAGAGAACGCAGAGGCGGTAGAAGAAGACGAGGCGGTGGTAAAGAGAAAGAAGCAGGGCCAAAGGCTCCTCCTTATATCAAGCGTAAAATTCCCTATTATTCTGTGCTCAGTGACGAAGAGTTAGAGGTTATAGAAAAAAATGCCGACACCATTCTTGAAGAAATCGGCATAACCTTTGGCGAAGACCCTGAGGCATTGGAAATCTTTAAAGCTGCAGGCGCGGATATTGATGGTGAGCGTGTACGTTTTCCGCGCGGTATGTGTCGAGAGATTATCCAAAAGTCAGCTCAAAAAGAGTTTATTCAACACGCTCGCAACCCCGAACGTAATGTCGTAATCGGCGGCGATAATATGGTGTTAGTGCCTGCCTATGGACCGCCATTTATACACAATCTAGATGAAGGCCGACGCTACGCCAACATTGAAGATTTTAGAAACTTCGTCAAGCTCGCTTATATGAGTGAAAACTTACATCATTCTGGCGGTACCATTTGTGAGCCAGTAGATTTGCCGGTTAATAAGCGTCACTACGATATGGTTTATTCGCATATCAAATACTCGGACAAACCGTTTATGGGTTCGGTAACGCATCCGCTGCGGGCTCAAGATTCGGTGGATATGTGTAAGATTGTATTTGGTGATGAATTTGTTGATCAGAATTGTGTAATGATTAATCTCATTAATGCCAATTCACCCATGACATTCGATGCCACTATGTTGGGCGCATTGAAAGTGTACGCGCGCAATAATCAAGCCTGTATTGTCACGCCGTTTATTATCGCTGGCGCTATGTCGCCTGTCTCTGCCGCTGGCGTAGCTGCACAAAGTTTGGCGGAAGGCCTAGCTGGCATGAGTTTGATTCAGCTACTGCGCCCGGGTGCACCGATGATTTATGGTAATTTTGTTAGCTCTATGTCTATGCAAACTGGGGCACCGACCTTTGGTACACCAGAAGCAGCACAAATGATGAACATGGGTGGTGCCTTAGCGCGTCGGCTTGGCGTACCGTTTAGAAGCGGTGGTGGTTTTACCGCGTCCAAACTCCCTGATGCCCAAGCTGGTTATGAATCAGCCAATACCTTACAGGCAACCCTAAATGCGGGTGTTCATTTTGCATTGCATACGGCAGGTTGGTTAGAAGGCGGTTTGGCAATGGGCTACGAGAAGTTTGTCATGGATGCTGATCAAGCGGGCATGATAAGAGTGGCCGCAGAAGGCGTTGATATGAGCGAGAATGGTCAAGCCATGGACGCACTTAAAGAAGTGGGCCCCGGCAAACACTTTCTAGGTTGTGATCACACTCAACGCAATTTTAAAACGGCATTCTATTTGTCGCAAATGGCCGACAATAATAGCTATGAACAATGGGTAGAAGATGGCAGTACTGATACAGGCCAGCGAGCAAATGCAAAATACAAGCAAATGCTCGCCGACTATGTGGCACCGGAACTCGACCCAGAAATTGATGCTAAGTTGATCGCATTTATGGAAGAGAAAAAGGCCAGCTTCCCAGATTCTAATGTAAGCTAAGTCCACTACTTACCATGTTGAATCCCTAAATAAAAAAAGCCAGAGCGGTGAGGAGCGCTCTGGCTATTCTTAAAATTAACGAAGGTTTACTCGAAAACAAAAGGTTGGGTCGGGTTGGTAACCTCTATTTCGATAAAAATTCCTTCGTTAAATTTTAAACGATAACGCTAACAATTTAGAAATCCGCTCTAAAGTTCACGCCAAAATAACGATCTGCTTCACGCGGAATTTGAAAGCGAAATTGATCACCCGAATTGGTGGTGACAAAAGAATCATCCAACAAGTTCTTAGCTATTAGCGTGACTTGATAGGTGTCTTGGAAATTCAACCCAAGGCTCATATCCCATAAAGTGTAGTCGGGTAGTAAACCTACAGGCGAAATCGGGAATGGATTCACGGCTGGATCTGGGTTACCACCTGGCAAGAAACTTTCTTGCTCATCTATTCTCGACAAAGTGGTATTTAAGAAGAACCAGGTAGATTCCGACACGGGATAATTAAAGTTCAATCCCAACGTGTAGTTAAAATCAGGTGAGAACAATAAGTCTTCGCCACTGAATATACCGCCCGGGAATTCCGGTTGTCCGGTGGTGGGGTCAATCGGCGAGTTGAACGCATCAATTTCAGCTTCGTTCACCGCCAACGAGCCTGTTAAGGTAAGGTATTCATTGATCGCCCATACGGCGTCGACTTCAATACCCTGTGTCGTAACATCACCTGCATTGGTTAAACGAGTGATAGTGACTCCCGTAGAATTATCGAATGCGTTGGCTTGAAAACCAGAAATTTCGGTATTGTAAACGGCTAAGTTTAGCTGCCAGTTCGGGCGCGACAGTTTATAACCAATTTCAAAGTGATCCGACGTTTCAGATCCAATCGGTACGGTGTCGTTAACACCTTGGTTAAAGAACACATTAAACGCCGGCCCTTTATAGCCTTGCGCAAAGACAGCGTAGGCGTTTCCGGAATTTTCACCACTACCGAAGACGGTGCCTACATCGAGATTCACTCCCGCTTTAATCGAGAAATCGCTTTCATCTGTATTGCCACTAAACGCTGGCACATCAACCAATATGGGGTTACCGGCCGCGTCAAATTCACCCGTTGGTACATTGGTGTTAGGAATAGCAAAACCGCCCGATCCAAAACTAAATTGGCCGTTTGGTAGATCAGGTCTTACCCCAACTCCTTGGCGACCAAATGAGTCGTTGTTAACGCGCACGTTAGTGAAGGTAACGTCGTCCTCAGTGAATCGTGCCCCGGCGAACAAGTTAACCCCGTCGCTAACATCGAAATCAATGTTGCCAAAAACGGCGTAATTATCAAAATCGACAACTGCGAAATTAGTGGCAGAAACGATGTCGTTGGCACCACAAGTTAAGCCGGGATTCGCATCCAATATGCTCTGATTCTGGCCGCCATTGTTTTGACAGCTGGCCTCGCGAGTAAAGTCTGAATCAATTTGTAAATCAAAATAATATGCGCCTACCTGATAATTAACTCTTGAATCGCCAGAGCTTTGTAGACGAATTTCTTGACTAAACTGTTCATTGGCACGCGTTCCAACATCGTGCAAAAGAAATGGTACGGCAAATACTGGCGTGGTAGATAGGCCACCTGTAGAGGTAAAATCACCTTCACGGAATTCAGTATTAGACCACTCTCGAAACGAACTCACCGACGTTAGCGTGTGCTCACCGCCGACCTCAAAATTAAGGTTTAGCGAAATAGAATCAAAATCATTGGTGGTGATAGTTTCAAAATCCTGATCAATACTCCGAGTTTCTAGCTGAATATCAGCGACTGGGCGACCGCTACCACTGTCCACTACACCGAGCCCTCCGGGCGGTGTAAGAGAATCCGCAAAACGGCCATTATTTGCCGCTAGAGCGGGAATGTCAGCACAACAGTCATCCTCGCTTGAACTGGTTTCAAGTGTTAACAGCGCATTAAAAACTTCAGATGGCTCCCATAAAAATTGGGCTCTGGCACCTTCGCGGTCATAACCATTAACGTCTTCGCCATTAAACTCATTTCGAATAAATCCGTCAAAGTCGGCGGTACTTAAGGTTAAGCTCGCGGCAAGTTGTTCGGTAATTGGTCCAGAAATTCGACCTTTAAGTTGAAACTCCTCATCTTCAAAAACCGACGCCGATACGTAACCTGAGAGAGACTCGGTATCGGGTCCTTTAGTGATTATGTTGACAACGCCAGCTGATGCGTTCTTACCAAATAACGTGCCTTGCGGGCCGCGCAAAACTTCCAAGCGTTCCACATCATATAAATCACCAAATGCTTGACCAGAACGACCGAGTACCACGCCGTCAACCACTGTCGCCACACTTGGCTCTGCCGCATCCGAAAACGAAATAGTACCAATACCGCGAACGGTAATGGCCGAGTTAGCGTTAGTACTACCTTTACGGAAACTCACCGACGGTATCAATGTTGTCAGACTTTCTAAATTATTACTGGCAAAGGCCTGATCAATATCATCCGCACTCAATACGGAAACTCCAATAGGAACCTCTTGCAGTGTTTGAGTGGTTTTTTGCGCTGTGACAACGACTTCCTCTAATAAGCCACCCGATTCTTGCGCATTAGCCGGCACAAAAACCACCGCCAATCCTACATATGTAAACAAACGAGCTATTGATATTCTAAACATTAGATTTCCTCATCTCTAAAAGTTATTATATATCTTATATAAGAATATTGAAATATTCCATAAATCGCATTCGAATGTCCAGAGTTTTGTGAAAATTAAACCGTTTTAGGCAAATAAAACGCGCTCTGGCGTGAAAAGTAGCTATTTGTCTAAGTTAATTGGTCTAATACTGAGATTAAGCATGGCTTATGAAATAAACCTGTTTGCGCGAAATTAACCCTAGATTTTCTTGTATCTAGGGCAAATTAAATAAAGCTTTTCTATCCACCATAATTTAGAAACAATAGTGTTTGAAAAACTCCAATCTTCGCTCACAGCCTTAAAGAACATTACTACGAACGGTCTCAATGAATATTGAAATATGGTTAACGTATTTGGGGGTAGTGCTGGTGTATATGATTGCACCAGGGCCCAGCCACATATTGATGTTATCTAATAGCCTGGGCAATGGCTTTCATCGATCTATTGCGACTGCGGCAGGCGATTTATCAGCCAACTTTTTGCAAATGCTGGCCGCCTCTTTAGGGCTAGTGACTATTGTGCAATCGTCGCAACTAGTTTTCACCTGTATAAAATGGGCTGGGGTTTTATACCTTGTTTATCTTGGTATTAAATTGATCCGCGCGGGTCATTTTGATCTTTCCAAGGGTAGCCAACGTACTCGTCAGTCTTTATATTGGCAAGGCTTTATTACGTCGGCTGCAAATCCGAAAGCGGTGATTTTTTTCGCAGCTTTATTTCCACAATTTATAATATTGAGCGAGCCGTTGTGGCCGCAATTTTTTGCTTTGAGTCTTACGTACTTAATCATTGATGGTTTGTTTTTGTGTTTTTACGGCAAGTTTGCTGACGCCTTTGCTAATAAATATCAGTCCAGCCTAGGACAGCACTTTAATAAGCTATCGGGGTTTTTATTTATTAGCGCTGCGGTTATGTTAAGCCTGAAAAATATGCAACTTTAATATCTATGGAAACTACAGAAGAAAAAGTCGTTGTGGTGCTGTCAGGTGGTCAAGACTCCACTACCTGTTTATATTGGGCGCTCGATAAGTTTGGTAAAGACAATGTGCTTAGTGTCACCTTTGATTACGGGCAACGGCATCGAATCGAATTGGCGTCGGCCAAGGAGGTCGCAAAAATTGCCGGTATTGATAACCTAGTACTCCCCATCGATACTTTTGCAAAGCTTGGCGGTAATTCCTTAACGGGCGATATTGCCGTTGAAACAAGCGACGATATAGAGGCTGACGGTGAAGGCCTACCCAATACGTTCGTGCCTGGGCGCAACTTAATTTTTCTTAGCTTTGCAGGCGCTTATGCTTACAAACTAGGCGCAAAACACTTAGTAATCGGTATTGCACAAACCGACTACAGCGGCTATCCAGATTGTCGCGAACCAACAATCAGAGCCTTGCAGACTGCGCTTTGTTTGGGCATGGAGTACGATTTACGTATCCACACACCATTAATGAATCTGTCCAAAGCGCAGACCATTAAGTTGGCCCAGCAACTCGGCGCAATGCCCGCTATGGCTTATAGCCATACCTGTTACAACGGCGCTGTGCCACCTTGTGGTGAATGCCAGGCGTGTGTACTGCGTACCAAAGGTTTTGCTGAGGCCGGAGTAGAAGACCCCTTACTTAAACGTTGTGAAACAGTTGAGCGTTATAAAACGTGATGTTTGCTTATTTGAAATTAGATAGTTCCGATTGCGAGATAAAATAGTATGAGTGTTGATAATTTAGAGGTTTTAACTGAGGTTCAAGTCAGGGTGCTAGCTTGTTTGATGGAGAAACATCTATCTACCCCTAATAATTATCCGCTGACGCCAAACTCATTAACCTTGGCGTGTAATCAAAAGTCTAACCGACACCCCGTTATGGCCTTGGAAGAGGGCAAGGTTGTCCAAACCGCGCAACAACTAAAAGAGCTCGGCTTGGTAAGTGTTGATCAGGGTGATCGAATAGTAAAGTTTTCGCACCGAGCGCCCGGTGCTTTACAAGTAACGCGCGAGCAACAAGCGTTGCTGGCGATGCTGATGTTACGGGAGCCATTGACATTGAATGACCTCAAAGCACGTACCGAAAAAATGGTGGGTTTTGATTCCATTGAGCGAGTAAAAGAAACGGTTGATCAAATGACATCGCGTGAACCTTCGTTAGTTATAGAGCTGCCGATTGCCGCTGGGCAACGAGAAGAACGCTTCACTCATTTGCTGGCTGGCAAGCCAGATATTTCTGCTATTCCAGCAAAAGTGACAAAAGAGCCCGCGCCGAGCAGCTTTGGAGACGGAAAATTGAAAGAACTAGAGGCTCGGATTACTCGTCTAGAAAAAGCCTTGGACATGCAGTGGCCGAGTGGGTCTGAATAGAACTGTTTTACAGGCACCTACGAAGAATTATGGCTTGGTGTAAACATTAGGTTTCCAGTTCTCCATGATTATCTCGGGGTTATTAAGTTCGGTAAATCCGTATGACGCATACAGAGAATGAGCGTCTCGGGTGGCCAACAACATACGCCGTAGACCTTGTAGGTCTGGGTGGGCGAGCAGAGCGCCGAGTAACTTCTTACCCAAACCGCTTCCTCGATGCTCATCTAGAATATAAACGTCAGCAATGTACGCAAATGTTGCACGGTCGGTAGCCGCACGTGCAAACCCTATTTGCTCATCGTTGACAAACACGCCGACACAAAGAGAGTTTTCAATGGCCTTGTGCACTACTTTTTTGGGTATACCTTCGCTCCAATACGAGCTCACCAGAAAATCATGAATAGAATCTAATATCATTTCATTCGATCCTACTCGGATTTCGTAAGAGTTACTCATTGCTAGTAACCATTTTCTTTTTACCTGAATACTCGGCGTATAATCGAGTATGAGCAATTTTAGAGAAGGTATCATCACGTTCTGAGTATTGTGCTATCCAATTAATTAGCATATCTAGATTTTTATCCTGTGCCTCTTTTGATTCATATTTATGTGGTTCCCATGGTCGATTTTTTGCATTTTCGATACATGAATCGATTGGCAGATTCATAAATATAATTTCGTTTGAAAGGGGCAGTGCAATTTCAAGCAAATCGGAATAGCAACCTTCAATAACCCAGCCATGATTTGCTTCGCTAAACGCCAAAATTTCACGTTTAGATTGTTCTATTGGAACTCTTTCAGGCGGTGTCGTGCGCTTCCAAGCTAATGTGTCGAGATCAAGATGGGACAAGTCTTCGGAATTGCAAAGCTTTTTTGCAAGAGTAGATTTACCCGATCCAGAATTTCCAAATATTAGAATGTTTTTCAAACCTTAAACCTATTATTTTCATCAGCTAAATATGAGAAATGACGTGCATGAAACGTGTTTACAAAAGTGGTATTAGTTCAGCGCCGCGTTTTAAAGGTGTCCGCGGTAGTTTTCTAGGCGTTTTCTTTTTTAATCTGGTATGGTCGTTTTAAATCTACCTTAATGCTCTGGCTACAACTATTATTCCCGTAGTGAACTATCAAATGAAGTCCTTGCATAAAATCTTCTCTCGCTGTGAAATATCCACGTATATCATTCTTAGATAGTTCGGTCCTCAAATATATCGCTAGTCCTCTATCTTCATCGCTAATCAAGCTTGTAAAAAATGGCAGCCCATCGATTTGATTTGGTGCGCGAAAAGAAGTTTCCCAAGTATCTTTCTTCCAAAAATAATCAATTTTTACTTCCATTGCATGATTTTGAAAATCTGGGTCTTCTGGTTCGCAAATTATTGAAAGAGCATAACTTTGCTCTATAAAGAACAACATAAAAACAAAAGAAAGAACTAGAATCATATAACGCCAAGCAAAGGGGCGCGAAGAATTGAGCGTAGCGCCGCAGGCGTACTTTTGTGTCTTGTTCAATTTCATTTTCTCTCGACAGTTTGATCTATTATCAAAGCGCATAACAGTATCAAGCCTATTGCAAATTCCATTCTAAACACCTTTTCATCTATAGGTTTGATTAAATTTGGGTTCTCATCTAAATAATCTAATACTTGTATAGGTGTTTCAAAAGCTTTTCTCCCGTCATCTAGGTTTATGTCTAAGGCTCTACTAACCAAATCTTTGACCAAAACCTCCAAAGCCATTCTGTTAATAGCTACAGGTACTCCGTCTCCAAGCTCATATACTCGCCTAATCTGCGTTGAATTATCTCTGAGAGAAAAGGAAGCATTTGTATGTGCCGCAAGATTGCGCATATCTCTTAATGTATGCGCCGAATTCCGCGTTGTTTCGCTAATGAAACCAAATGCATAAGCCATATTTATCTTCGATGATAAACTTCCCAATGGTCCTGAGAAATCAAATATTTCTTTCTTTTTTGTATTTGAAAAGCCATCAATAAATTTAGATTCAAGGAGGCTTAGCAATTTTGCGTCAAGAATATCTGCACCTACGATCACAGCTCCTCTGTCCGACTCGGTTACTAAGTCGTTTAAGTGATCATGGTATAGGTTTTGAGCTTCAGGATTATCCAAAAAATGACTTTCTTCTTCACTCATAGTTTCAGCCTTATAGAGTAAATTGAACGCCTAGCAAACGGGCGCGCGATTAGCGCGTCCGAGGTGGAACCGTTTTGCTTCTTGTTAAGAGCCTGCGTACTAGTACAACTTATCTTCATAGATACAGTCTTTTGCATGCATGTTGATTTTAGTTTGGTTGTATTCTGTCAATGCTTCTTCGATAAGACTTTCTACATACTTGGGATAACCAGGTCCACCGATTATATTAAGATTTGGCACTTCGTCTTCTTGAAGCCCCAATGCATATGATCTAGTTAGTTTTGCCAATTTACACCTAAGAGGTTCATCATCTAGTTTGTAAAGTTTAGATTGAAAGTTAACTTGTGTGGCATCTTGCGCAATCAAAGAAAGAGTTAGATAGTTTTCAAACGAACTTTCATAATTATTTTTCACAACACCCCATGTGACTAAGGATGATGTCAGCATAGTTAGAAATATGACAAAAATTAATCTCAGCTTAGACATATGAAAGAGTACACATAACAGCTTACTAGTGCGCCACGCCTGTTTCCTGATCCATACAACTCCATATTTGTCCCCTAAGTTTTTGTTACTAAAAAGTATTGTGTTGAATTTAGTTTTCAACG
>CAZJWW010000072.1:1006-13980 GCA_964549895.1 uncultured Gammaproteobacteria bacterium | reverse complement strand
CAGCCTTGAGCCTTATTGACACAGCCGTGGGCTTTGTTGGCTATCTAAACCCCAATTAGTTTCGTATAATTACCCAGATCGAAATTGCAGCTTCAAGCACTATCCCCAAATAGCAAACTCGGCTACAACGATCTTAAATATCAATCTTAATAATATAAGGTACGCTTGATGGACGTTTCAATTGTCATTCCTTTTTTAAATGAGGCACCCAACCTTAAACCGCTCTGCGAAGAATTAAAAGGTGCGCTCGATGGCATGACTATAGATGGTAAGCCGCGGACATATGAGGTGCTATTTATCGATGATGGCAGCACTGATGATGGGCTCAAGGTTCTGGAAGACTTCAGTTCTGAAATGCCGCAGATTAAAGTGGTGAGCTTTCGTCGTAATTTTGGGCAAACCGCCGCTATGGTAGCTGGTCTCGACTATGCCCAAGGCGATGTGGTGGTAACCCTGGATGCTGACCGCCAAAATGACCCAGCGGATATTTCCGCGTTATTGGCTAAAATTGATGAAGGTTACGACATGGTGTGCGGCTGGAGGCATGATCGCAAAGATACATTTATATCCAGAAAGCTACCGTCTATGTTGGCGAATCGTTTGATATCAACCATTACGGAAGTGAATTTACATGATTATGGTTGCACGCTCAAAGCAATGCGTAAAGATTTGGCTAAACGAGTAACCTTGTATGGCGAAATGCATCGATTCATACCGGCCGTAGCGAGTGGCGTAGGTGCAAAAATTGCTGAAGTAAAGGTTAACCATCGAGCCCGCACGGCGGGAGAATCCAAGTATGGGATTTCGCGTACCTTTAGAGTTATTTTAGATTTGATTACCGTCAAATTTTTATTACGATTTCATTCGCGACCACTGCACTTTTTTGGTATGCCCGGTCTGTTCTTAGGCGGCGTCGGGGGTGTGATACTTACTTGGTTGACCGTAGGGAGATTGTTTTTTGGCGTCAGTTTAAGTGACCGACCTTTGCTGATTTTTGCATTTATGTTAATCGTTATTGGTTTGCAATTTGTTTTGTTTGGCCTGATTGGCGAGATGCAAACGCGAACCTATTATGAAAGCCAAGACAAGCCCATCTATCACGTGCGCAAAACTATTGGCATTGACGAAGATCGGCATAACGCATAAAGAAACTCAATGAACGTCCGCATCCTGGCCGTAATTGTTAGCTATAACCCAGATCTAGCCGCGCTTGAGCAAACGCTAACAACACTACAATCTCAATCTGTTGAGTGCGTGATTGTGGATAACGCTTCGGAAAATATTGATGAAGTTCAAGATAGCCTAACTAAATATTCAAATGCTCAAATAGAATCGCTTACACAGAATTTCGGTTTGGCTTATGCCCACAATCAAGGGATTGAGATCGCCAAAAAAGGTGGATTTAATCATGTGCTGCTTTTGGACCAAGATAGTGTGCCATTACCTGATATGGTTAAGCGACTCTTAGATGTTTCCCTTGAAAAATCTAAGACTAGTAAGGTTAGTGCGGTCGGTGCGCGCTACTTTAACCCAATAAGCAAAAGCGAATCATTTTTCGTACGGTTCGGCACCTTAAAATTTCACCGTCATTACTGCCCACGAGACGATTCAATCAATGAAAAAGATCCTCAAGAGAGAGAGAATTATATAGAAGCCGATTTTTTAATCTCTTCCGGTAGTTTGATTGCTCTTGAAGCATTAGCCGAAATAGGGAATATGGATCAGGACTTATTTATTGATCACGTAGACACTGAGTGGTTTTTACGAGCCCATAACATGGGCTATAAAGCCTATGGAGTTTGTGATGCTTTGATGCAGCATAGCTTGGGAGAGAAAACCCATCAGATAAATTATGGCGGGCGCCAGCGTAATGTTCCTCAACATAAACCATTTCGTTATTATTATATTTTTCGTAATAGCATAGCCTTATATAAACGTGGATACGCCAGCGCGCTTTGGAAGTGGAATGATTTACAACGACTGAGTTTTATTTTCATTATGTACGGTTGTATTAAGTCACCACGGCGAGCGAATTTGTCTATGATGGCGAAGGGTATATGGCATGGTTTGACTGGTAAGTTAGGGAAGTTTGATGGCTAAACAGAACTCATTTTTGACCCATATTATTATTGTTAATTACAATGCTGGCGAGTGGTTGCAGCGCTCGCTCAAGTCGGCGCTGGCGCATAGTGTTGGCGCAGTCACCGTGGTCGACAATAACTCCAATGATTCAAGTATTTTAGATGCTCATACTAGTATTAGCGATGAACGCTTGGAGTGGATACTAAATTCCGACAATCGTGGTTTTGCTGCTGCGAATAATCAAGTGTTATCTGCAATGGAGTCTGAGTTTGCGGTATTAATGAACCCTGATTGTGAGCTTGCAGAGGATACCTTAGATCACATCCTTGCCGTCTTTGCAGAGGAGCCAACTATGGGAATGGCAAGCTGTCGAATTTTGAATGACGACGGCAGTTTGCAAACCACCTGTCGACGTCGTTTTCCGACCCCAATGTCTGCGCTAGCGCGAATACTGCTTCTACACAAGCTGTTTCCGAATGACCGACGTCTTAGAAATTTTAATTATGGCGATACCGTCGTTCCTAATCAGCCATTGGAGTTTGTTGAAGCCATTTCAGGGGCGTTTATGGTGGTACGCCAGTCCGCTTTAGAAGAAGTTGGTCTGCTCGATGAAAATTATTTTATGCATTGTGAAGATTTGGATTGGTGTAAACGATTTGAATTAAGTGGCTGGAAGGTAGGCTTTGTATCAAGCACATCTGTTATTCACGCTAAAGGTGTAAGTTCTAAGTCGCGTCCGCTCAGGGTGATGTGGACTCTGCACCTTGGCATGAATCGTTTTTTTAATAAGTTCTATTATGAAAAATTTTCTTGGCCACTGAGTTTATTGATTAAATTGGGTATTTCTCTCAGTTTTTTAGTGCGCGCGCCGTTGGCATTGCTTCGGCATCGCGAGATTGGTTCATAGACTGTTTGCGATGATCTTGCTTACCGGTGCAAATGGAGTGGTTGGTTATCCACTGAGATCTCAGCTTAGCGATCAAGGTTTTTCCTATTTTTCAGTATCACGAAATAGTGATGTATCAAACAACGCTTTCGTATCACCGTCGTCACTGAATTGGGATTTAGAACGATCGATGCCCGATACCTTAAAAGAATCATTGTCTGCTTGTGATACTTTGATCCATTGCGCGCCAATTTGGTTGCTCCCCAAACATCTAAATAGTCTCAAACAATTAGGCATAAAACGTTTAATTGTGTTCAGTTCTACAAGTGTTCTGAGTAAGCAAGGGTCGGTCAATATAGAAGAACAAAAACTCGTGTCCTCATTGGCTGATGCAGAAAGAGCGATTCAAGAGTTTTGTGCAAAACATACAATGAAATTGACTATTTTGCGACCGAGCATGATTTATGGATATGGCCGAGATCAAAATGTAATGCAGATAGCGAATTTCATTCGCAAATTTGGTTTTATGGTATTGGTTGGCAAGGCGCAGGGTGAGCGTCAACCCGTGCATGCCGGAGACTTGGTCCAAGTTTGTTTGTCCATATTAGAAAATCCAATTACCTATGGTAAAGCGTATAATTTGGCTGGCGGTGAAGTGTTGACGTATCGGCGCATGGTAGAGCGTATTTTTTCGGCCATGATGAAAAAACCGATGATTGTGAGCTTGCCTTTAAGCGTCTATCGTTTTGGCTTACGAATCGCTGCCAGATTAACGTCTTTTGCTTATACTCCTGAAATGGCCGATCGTATGAATGAGAATTTGATTTATAGCTATGAAGATGCCATACGAGATTTTGCTTTTCAGCCGCGTTTATTTTTACAAAACCCGCAACAAGATCTAGGAGTGGGTCGAACAGTAGGTTCGAGATCATGATTCTTTGGGTCAGCTTGATTATGTTTGTCACCGCGTTAATAAGCTGGTTTTGTGTGGGTAAGCTGCGTCATTATTTGACAGCCAAAAATATTGTCGATACGGTTAATGAACGTTCCATGCACGAGGGGCAGGTGCCTCGTGGTGGTGGTATTATTATTATTGTTTTGTTATTAACCGCTTTACTTTGGTTTGCTATCAGTTCAACGCGACCACTATTATTTTTGGCATTGTGGCTTACAATTTTAATGTGGTCCGCACTTAGTTGGCGGGACGATCGATATGACTTATCACCAAAGCTCCGCTTGGTATTACAGATGGCATTCGCCATATTTGCTGTGAGCGCGTTTGGTTGGGTTGATAATATTCAGTTGAATTCGGATTTTCGCCTAAGCCTAGCCTGGTTTGGCGCGTTGATGACTTTTATCGGGTTTCTATGGCTCGCTAATTTATACAATTTTATGGACGGCATGGATGGATTGGTTGCGGCACAAACCATTATTGCCAGTCTTACCTTTGGTTTTTGGTTTTGGGTATTGGGTGATCTCGAAATCGCTTTTGTCTGCTTGATAGTCGCTGCCGCCAGCTATGGATTTTTATTATGGAATTGGCGACCTGCAAAAATATTTATGGGCGATGTGGGCAGTGTTACTCTAGGTGCATTTTTTGCTTGTCTGATCATTATCGCAACGAGCCGATTTGATGTGCCAGTGCTTAGTATGGTGATGTTATTTGGACTGTTTGTGGCAGATGCATCGCTGACTATGCTGAAGCGCGCATTTAGAGGTGAAAAAATATGGTTACCACATCGCGAGCACTTTTATCAGCGCATTGGCTTGGCTGGGATGGAACATGAGAAAATTGTGATTGTGTCTATTGTCGGTATGCTGTTTTGCTCATTGTTAGCCACGCTTAGCCTAATCTACCGTGATACAATTCTTCTTTGTCTGGGTGCGCTCAGTTTGTTTATTTTTTGTTTAGCGGTTGGAGTGAAGAGGTTCGAGCGAAAAGTCAGTTCTGCACAAAATACGCCTGATAATCCTTAAACCCCAGATAATCCGTAAACTTCAGATAATCCGTAAACTTCAGATAATTTATAAGCTCCCGATATTTTGTAGAGAAAGGCTAACGGGTAATTTTATTTAAGTAATGGTCAAGTCCCTAACATTAATGCTCTATCGTTGGCGTATCGTATTGCACGACATGCTGGTGATCCCTGTTGCGTGGCTTGCAGCATATTGGTTACGTCATAATCTTGGCGTTATTCCCGTCGAGTTTTTACAAAGTGCGGTGTTCACCTTGCCAGTGGTGATCGCAGTACAAACCGTTATTAACTTTTTTGTTGGGGTGCACCGCGGTGAATGGCGTTTTGTATCTTTGCCTGATCTTTCTTTGATTTTTCGCTCGGTTGTTGTTGGAACGACCGCCATAGCATTTACGTTATTTTTGGTAGCGGAGCGGCTTACCTATTTACCGCGCTCGGTGTTTATTCTCTACGCCATGATCTTAATCGCGCTCATGTGCGGCACACGCTTGTGTTATCGACTGTTTAAAGATCGCCACTTTTCTACTCGATCTGGTCGCAAGGTTGTTATTCTTGGTGCAGGTAATGCCGGCGAGCAATTGCTGAGAGATCTGCGACGTAATCACCCAGACCAGTACAATATTGTGGCTTTCTTAGATGATGACCCAGAAAAAATCGGTCGCCAAATTCATCGGGTACCGATTGTCGCTTCTCCAGATGTATTGCAGGATCTCATCTTACGTTGGGATATTGATTTGGTGTTGATTGCAGTGCCGTCGGCGAGCGATGAGCAAATGCAACGCCTGGTCGAAATTTGTGAGCGAACCCAAATTCAATTCAAAACATTGCCGGGCTCCCACGAGTTACTTAGTGGTCGTGTCGAGCTCGCAGACATGCGCGAAGTGCGCATTGATGATTTGCTTGGGCGTGATCCGGTCCGTTTGGATTGGGAGCGTATTCGCCACAGTCTTTGTGATAAAACGATCTTAGTTACCGGAGCCGGAGGTTCAATTGGCTCGGAATTATGTAGACAGTTAGCATCCGTCTGTTCGTCACATATAGTTTTGTTTGATCAAAGTGAGTACAACTTATATCAAGTAGAAGAAGAGCTGATAACCCGTTACCCCGAGTTAAACTTATCCTCCGTACTCGGTGATATTTGTGATCGAGCTGCGATTGAGCAGGTATTTATTCGTTTTAAACCCGCTGCAGTATTTCACGCTGCAGCTTATAAACATGTGCCGCTTTTAGAGGGACAGGTCCGAGAAGCGATTAAGAATAATGCCTTGGGTACGCGGATTGTTGCTGATTTGGCTCATCAGCACAAAGCTGAGAAATTCGTGCTTATTTCCACTGATAAAGCCGTTAACCCAAGCAGTCTAATGGGCGCATGCAAACGAGTGGCTGAAATTTATTGTCAGCAGTTGGCCTCACAAAGCTCAACTAACTTTATTACGGTGCGTTTTGGTAATGTACTGGGCTCAGCAGGCAGTGTAGTGCCTAAGTTTCAAAAACAAATAAAACAGGGCGGGCCAATAACCGTTACTCACCCTGAAATGACACGTTACTTTATGACTATTGCTGAAGCTAGCCAGCTTATTTTAGAGGCCAGCGCGATGGGTGAAGATGGCCGTATATATGTGCTTGATATGGGGCAGCCGGTATTGATTTCTGATTTAGCTAAACAGCTCATACGGTTGTCTGGGAAGGATCCGGAAACAGGTATTGAGATTGTTTATACCGGACTAAGGCCTGGAGAAAAGCTTCATGAAGAGCTGTTCCATCAAGATGAAAACTTGACCAGCACTGAAACCGAAAAAATACATCTGGCGGCCACTCGTACTGTGCCGGCTGAAAAAGTAGAGTATGTATTTAAGCGCATTGCCGAGAAATTAGACAGCTATGATGATGGCTTATCCCATTGTATTAAGTCGCTAGTTCCGGAATATCGTGATAATTCTAGCGAAGCAGAGGGTTAAACTTAGGAAAAAATAGGGCTTATCACCAAAAAAGTGAGGATTTAGATGATACTTCGTCGTGTTTTATTAACAATGTTTATGGCGTTTTTATTTGCCGCCTGTTCAAGCCAAGAGTCAACCACTGAACAAGAGTCAGCCCCTCAAATAGCTAGCGCAGACGATCAGTTTGAATCGCTACTTGAGAAGCACTGGTCTTTAGTGCTGAAAAATGCCCCGACCTTTGCCACATCCTTGGGCGTACGTGACTATGATGATCGGCTGAGCGACCCTTCATTGCAAGCCTATGAGCGTCAGATTGATGAAACCAAAGAGCTCCTCGATAGTTTCGAGAACCTTGATTTGGGTGCCCTAAATAAGGAAAACCAACTTAATCATGCTTTGATGACTTTGCAATTAAAGACAGATATCGAAGCATCTTCTTTTGGCGGAAAATACATGATTATGACCAATCGCGGTGGGCCGCATATGAGCCTTGCTGGTTTGCCTGATAGGTTGCCTTTTTTTACAAACGCAGATTACTCGAGTTATGTTACTCGATTGGGCTTAATGCCAGAGTATCTCAAACAGGCTGCTGCACGTTTGGCTGCTGGCATTGATGAAGGCTGGGTGCAACCTTGTGCGCCGATGCGAGGTTTTGAAAAATCTATCACGGCGCATATCGTCACGGATGTTGAAGACAGTGTATTTTTAGATCCTTTTGATAAAAAGCCTGCCGCTATGGATCAGGGTGCATTTGATGATATGCGAAATAATACTGCTGAGATTATCGTTGATAAAATCATTCCAGCCTATAAACAATTTGAAGAGTTTTATAATGAACAATATTCTCCAGCTTGCCGAGATGAAGTTGGCACTGCCTCTCTGCCAAATGGCAAAGAATATTATCAGCATAGGGTGCGTTTATTCACTACTACTGATCGTACCGCAGAAGAAGTACACCAATTAGGCTTATCGGAAGTTGCACGTATCCGAGATGAAATGGATAAGGTGCAAGGGCAGGCGAAGTTCAGAGGCAGTTTTGCCGAGTTTCAAGAATATTTGCGGTCCAATAAAGACTTTTATCCTAAAACTGCACAAGAGCGCATGGATGCGGTAGCGGTCATTATGAAGAAGATGGATGGTTTGTTGCCTGAGTTATTCACTAAGTTTCCACGTATGCCGTATGGAATAAAAGAAATTCCCCTGGATATCGCAGAAAAAACGACCACCGCCTACTATCAACGACCAGCAGGCGATGGTTCGCGTGCGGGATTTTATTTTGTTAACACGACCAACCTGGATAAGCGGCCTTTGTACGAATTAGAGGCATTGTCTCTTCATGAAGCAGTCCCCGGGCATCATTTTCAATTGGCTTTGTCGCAGGAATTGCCGCTGCCTAATTTTCGTAAGTTTGGCGGTTTTACGGCTTTTGTTGAAGGTTGGGGGCTTTATTCAGAGCGTCTTGGTTTGGACGTTGGGTTTTATCAAACGCCATATACAAACTTTGGTCGTTTATCCTATGAAATGTGGCGCGCATGTCGTCTAGTTGTTGATACTGGAATGCATGCTAAAGGATGGAGTCGGCAGCAGTCGATTGATTATATGGTTGCTAATACTGGGCTGTCTTTGAAGAATATTACTACCGAAGTAGACCGCTACATTACTTGGCCGGGACAGGCCTTGGCCTACAAAATCGGCGAGCTGAAAATTCGTGAGTTGCGAGCCCTAGCTGAAGAGCAGTTAGGCGAAAACTTTGATATTAGGTTGTTCCATGATACCGTTCTAGAAAATGGCGCAGTACCATTGTTTGTTTTAGAAGATAATATAAAAACTTGGATTTCTGATTTTAAGTCCAACTTATGAGTCCAACTTATGAGTCCAACTTATGAGTCCAACTTATGAGTCTGACTTAGGGTGGTGTGAGTGAGGCTTGTGGTTAAACTACTCGTTATTGACTTCGGGATTATCGCCTGTCTGTTCGCTTGGAAGTAAGCGAGAAACACGCAATAAAACTCCAAATTTAGGGTGATCAAAGTAGTTTTCTTCGTCTAATTTCAGGCGTCTATTTTCGGTCATTCTATAGCCATCTAAATCTAGATCCAGATTGGCAAATAATAAGGTTTTTGCATAAACCTTTACCCAACCAGATAAATCGGTTTCGGCAATACTAAAGACTGCCGCTTCGGACGACGGTAGTGTTTTTTGACCCCAAGAGTAATAGTGTAATACATGATAATCAGGGGATTCTCTAAGTGCTCGCGCTTCTTTAACCAACATGCTGGGCTCCAGATACCAAGTCTTCGCTTTTGAACTTAAATTTGTCGGCGGCTGATAATGATGGCTTTCGGTAGCGGGGGAGTCATTGAGATTTTTAAATACCAACACTTCGATTTTATATTCTTTTGCCAGTGCCGATTGCGTCGATGCCACCAATAAGCCTAACACTAAAAAATACTTTGAAATTCGTTTATAGTAGTTAAAATTAAAGCAACTAGTTGTCATGATTAGTGTGTGCAAGGTGAGTGTGTGCAAGGTGACAGTATGCGAGCACTATTTTGATATAAAATTAAAGTATACGAGTACTTGCAATTATAACCGAAAATATTAATACATTGTTATGGCTATTAGACCTGTCTTGAGAATGGGTAACCCTGTTTTAAATAAGGTGGCAGAGAATGTTAGAGAGTTCGATACCCCGTATCTGCACCAATTAATTCAAGATATGCGCGATACCATGACCAGCTTGAATGGAGCAGGTATCGCAGCACCTCAAATTGGAGTATCCCAAAGAGTTGTCATTTTTGGCGTACAAAGTGATTCTTATACGGGAGCTGAGGGTTCTTCATCCAAAGCCGCTGAGGGCTCTCGTTACCCCGATGCTCATACGGTGCCTGAAACGGTGTTGATTAATCCTGTAATTGAATTATTGACCGATCACAAGGAGGGTATGTGGGAGGGGTGCTTAAGCGTGCCTAAGATGCGAGGTTATGTTGAACGACCGACGAAGATTCGCTATAACGGGGCAGATCAATATGGTGAGCCAATTGATCGAACCGTAGATGGGTTTCACGCCATAGTCGTTCAACATGAATGCGACCACTTGGATGGAATTTTGTACCCGATGAGAATTACCGATATGACTAAATTTGGTTTCGAAGAAGAGATGAATAACCTGAGTTTATAGTAGAGAAAAGCCTGAGCTTGTAACAAAACTATCGAATACAAGAAATGACAAGTCCGCCTAATTTAACCAAGTTAATTGAGCCTGAGTTTAACCCTGGGCGAATACTGCAGAACGCTCATTTTCAAACTATATTTTCTAGTTTTGGGCCCAGAGCACTGATCCTAAAAAAACGCTACAAAGGATTTAGATCAAGCGAAAAAAAGCTTGAATTGAATTGTGGTAATAAAGTCACCTTGGGCGGGTTTTATAATCAAGTTAGTGACCAGCCTGCTCAAAAAATGGCGATTCTTATTCACGGCTGGGAGGGCTGTCACGGATCGGCGTATATGTTGTCTATGACAAGTTCTTTACTGGCAAATGGTATTGATGTATTCAGGTTAAACATGCGAGATCATGGCGATACCCATCACCTTAATGAAGGTATATTTAATTCCACGCTATTGGGTGAAGTAATTGGCGCGATCGTTGATATCCAATCGCGACTACCGCATTCTGAAAACTATTTAGTAGGTTTTTCTCTAGGGGGCAATTTTAGTCTAAGAGTTGCTGCAAACGCACATGATCACAAGATTAAACTAGAAAAAGTCATGGCGTTCTGCCCAGTTATTCATGCCGCCAATAGCAATGAAGCTCTGCTGCAAAAATCTAATAGGTTTTACAGCAAATATTTTGTGCGTCGATGGAAGCGTTCTCTAGTAAAAAAGCTAGAGTATTTCCCGGATTACGAGTATGCCAAAACACTAGACGAAATGAAGACAGTGGATGCAATGAATAAAGGCTTGGTGCCGAAGTACACCGGATTTACGCTTGAAGAATACTTTGATGCTTATGCTGTGACTGGTGATCGCTTAGCCGACACGATATGCCCCTGTTATTTACACTTTAGTAGAGACGACATGATTATTCCGGTGCAAGATGTGGAGAAAATCAGCCATACCGATAATTTAAATATCACCGTGACAGAGTCCGGAGGCCATTGCGGCTTTTTAATGAACTGGAAGCTCGACAGCTGGCAAGATGCCCGAGTTTTATCATTGATAAAATAAATTCCTTAATACCTTAAAACTGATACTACAATATTTTAAAACTGATACAACATCCCGCCATTGGTTTGAAACCAAGTAGAACGTTGCTTCCAGTCTGGTAGCTGTTGCTCAACTATCGACCAAAAACGTCGTGAGTGATTGAATTCGTGGCAATGTGCTAGTTCGTGCACAACCACATAATCGAGCATCTCGGGTGGTGCCATAATAATGCGCCAATTAAATGACAGTACGCCCTTGGCATCGCAACTACCCCAACGACGTTTATAGTCACGCACTTTAAGTGTTTTAATTTTTGCTTTGGGTACGGCCATTTCTTGACTATAAAAATCAACACGTTGTTGAATTTGTGCCATGGCAGTGGACTTGTACCACTTTATCAACTTGGTTTTTGCGCTGGCTTCCAGAGGTAGGTGGGATTTAAGCACAGGTAAGACTAGACCATGCTCCGACAACCTTGGTTTGCCACGCTTATTTACGTGGATACTAAAACCTATATGTTGACCATGCAAGAGCAGCGTATTCATGTCAGTGACTGCCAATTGCTTAGGAGCAGGGGGAAGGGTGCCTACGTGTTTACTTATCCAATTTCGTTTTTTATTTATGAACTCAATAATCGCTTTATGACTCATGCGCATCGGTGCTCTAGCGAACACGCCATCGCGATTAATCTCCAAAGTTAGATTACGTCGTCTATCGCTACGGATTAATGACACGTCAAAAGTCTCAAAATTTAGAATTGATTTAGTCATTTTTGACAATTTCCAGTACCTCATTAACCAGTTCAAAGCGTTCGCTCTCAGATTGCATATCACGGGTTATTTGTATGCTCTCGGTGCCGACAAACCGATATTCCTGTGGCTTACTTGCGATCATTCGCATAAGAGCGTCGATATTGATTTCCGGATTACTAACAAATTTAATTAGACTGCCCGACGGTCCGACCTCAATGGATTTTATATCGAGTTGCGCAGATCGCAGTTTTAATTCGGCAATAGTAAATAAATTCTTGGCGGCATCGGGCAATAACCCGAAACGGTCAATAGTTTCGACTTGCAGTTCGTGCAATTGTTCTTCGGAAATCGCGCTGGCGATTCTTTTGTACATGGTCAAGCGCAGATGTACATCTGGAATAAAAGCGTCTGGAAAGCGTGCGGGGACGTTTAAGTTTATTTCTACTTTGCCTTGTACATCTAACGGTGCTACTTTCTCACCCCGTTTGCTTTTACGCTGGCGTTGAATACTGGCAATTGCTTGTTCTAAAAAGGTGCTGTACATGCTGTAGCCAACTTGATCAATCATGCCACTCTGGGATTCGCCAAGGAGTTCGCCAGCGCCCCGTATTTCTAAGTCTTGCGATGCTAGCGCGAAGCCCGCACCTAAGGTGTCCAGTGATTCTATTGCGGTTAAACGTTTGCGCGCGTCGTCCGTCATGGTATTCAGCGGCGGAGAAATCATATATGCGTAGGCCTGATGGTGTGAGCGCCCCACACGCCCTCTCAATTGATGCAATTGAGCTAAGCCGAAACGATCTGACTTGTTAATAATAATGGTGTTTGCTGTCGGTACGTCAATACCGCTTTCGATGATGGTGGTGCATAACAATACATTAAAACGTTGGTGATAAAAATCACGCATTACACTTTCTAATTCACGCTCACGCATTTGTCCATGGCCAATGCCAATACGCGCTTCGGGCACAAGGTCTTGAATGCGAGCTTGCATCTTATCTATCGTTTGTACTTCATTGTGCAGAAAGTAAATTTGGCCACCGCGGCGTATTTCGCGAATCAATGCTTCTTTTAATAAGCCATCATCCCATTCGCGGACAAAGGTTTTTACTGAGAGGCGAGCACGCGGGGGGGT
>CAZJWW010000072.1:0-996 GCA_964549895.1 uncultured Gammaproteobacteria bacterium | reverse complement strand
GACGGAAATGTCTCGTAAACCGCTCAATGCAAAATTTAAGGTGCGGGGAATAGGGGTGGCAGTCAACGTCAGTATATCCACTTGGCTGCGTAGTTTTTTAAGCTGTTCTTTTTGCCGCACACCAAAGCGATGTTCTTCGTCGATAATCATCAAGCCAAGGTCTTTGAAGTTAATGTCTTTTTGAATTAGTTTATGCGTGCCTACTGCAATGTCTACCCTGCCGTTTTTGATGCCAGCGACCGCTTCTTCAATCTGTTTCGGTGTCCTGAAACGAGAAAACAACTCGACATTTACTGGCCAGTCGGCAAAACGATCGGCAAAGTTATTGAAATGTTGTTGGGCGAGCAACGTTGTGGGTACCAGCACTACGACTTGTTTGCTGCCGGCAATCGCCATATAAGCGGCTCGTAGCGCGATTTCAGTTTTTCCGAAGCCCACATCTCCACATACCAGACGGTCCATCGGTTTAGTCTGCGTCATGTCGTTGATAACATCGTTAATGACTTGTTCTTGATCTGGTGTTTCTTCAAAGTCAAAACCGGCCGCAAAGGCATCATAACTATGATCAGCTGGCGGGAAGGCGTGACCAACGCGTGCCATTCTAAGTGCTTGAATTTCCAATAATTCGGCGGCAACGTCGTAGGCTTTCTCTTTGGCCTTATTGCGCAGTTTGATCCATGTATCGCTACCCATTTTATGCAGCGGTGCAGTTTCAGGCCCACCGCCTACATACCGAGATACTAAGTCCAAAGACAAGACAGGAATGTAAACTCGGTCACCTTCCTTATATTCGATGATGGCGAATTCATTGGCACCAGGATCGGCAACATTGCCATTGAGTTCAAGTGTTTGTAAACCTTTATAGCGGCCGACACCATGATCTTCATGAACAACTGGATCACCAATATTGAGCTCAGCCAAGGATTTAATTATAGCGTCAGGGTCACGGTTTTTATCGGATCGTCGGCGTTTCGCAAAAGAACGTTCGCCGTACAA
>CAZJWW010000071.1:0-14067 GCA_964549895.1 uncultured Gammaproteobacteria bacterium | reverse complement strand
GCACGTGAGCATCGAGTACGGTTTTAACGAAGTAATGCGGGAAAAGATCATCTCATAACCAAAATTTTAGTGGTTGTGGCCACCTGGGCCATCATGAACATGCCCATGTTCTATTTCTTCATCAGATGCGTCACGAACCTCGGCAATATTGACGCTAAAATGCAGCTCTTTGCCGGCTAATGGATGATTGCCATCAACGGTTACATTGTCACCGTCCATACCAGAGACCACGACCGGAACAGGGCCTTGTTCGGTTTCTGCCTGAAAACGCATACCGACTTCAATTTTGTCAATTTCCTCACCAAATGCGGCTTTGGGCACGACTTGAACTAATGCTTCCACAGGCATGCCATAGCCTTTTTCAGGCGGGATAACCGCTTTAATTTGATCACCTACGCCTTTGCCTAAGAGTTCTTCTTCTAGGCCAATAATGATATTGCCTGCGCCATGCAAATAGACTAAGGGATCCTGCTCTTTCGAGGAATCTAATATCTCACCTTGATCATCCTTAAGTTCATAGTGCATGGTGACTACGGAGTTTTGTTTAATCATAAGATAATAATTTAAATTGTGTTGGGGGGATTATGCCCGTTGCGCCGAAGAAATAAAAATTGAAATAAAAAGAAAGGGACGTTTCCTTTAGTGTCTGACTAGTGTCTGGCTTGTCGAGCTCTACGTTTATTAGTGGTATTGGCATTACCTAACAATTGCGTATTTGTCACTCGCAAGCACTTAGGTGTCGATTTTAAACCAGATTTGGAAAAGTCAGCTTGCAGCGCTGGCGTTACTATCGATGGATTAAGCTTTAAATCTTCGATGGCGATGCTGTAAATAAAATCGTATAAGCGTAGCAACGAAATTTTGTGTGTTTGCGCGGAACGTTGAAATAAAGATTTAGTAATCTGCGCAAACCTCCCAAAAGGTGAGTCGCCTAATAATAGGCCCAATGTATTTTTAAAACGGCCTGAGTTTGCAATTAAATCCCAATAACGTGCAAAGCGATTTATTTCCTGCACAGTGGCATAGTCTACGGTGTCACTGGCTAAAATATTAAATGGAGGATTGGGGTTAAACTTGAGATTGTGCTCGGCGGTATGCCTAATAATTGGCGAACCTTTCAAACGCTTGAGAATACCCACTTGTATTTCATGTGGTGCAAGGGCGTGGAGTTGATCAAAGCTGCTGGCAAAGCTTTCCATGGTTTCACCGGGCAAGCCAAAAATAAGGTCTGCATGAACATAGGCGTTGCTGTGTTGACGAATCCAGCGAATATTAGTCTTCGCTTGCTCATTATCTTGGCGCCGACTAATACGTGCTTGCACTTCGGGATTAAACGTTTGAATGCCAATTTCAAACTGCAGACTGCCTGCAGGGTACCTTTTAATCATCTCTTGTAAAGCGCTTGGCAAGTGGTCGGGAACCACCTCAAAATGTAAAAATAGATCTTCGTCTATACGCGCTAAGAAAAACTCGAGAATGCGCAAACTGTTTTTAATCTTCAAATTAAAGGTACGATCCACAAATTTAAAATGCCTAGCGCCGCGCTTATAGAGAACATCCATTTGTTCAAGAAATAAATCAAGATCAAATGGCCATGCTGTTTTGTCTAAGGCGGATAAACAAAACTCACATTTAAATGGGCAACCTCGCGACGCTTCTACGTAAAGAACGCGATTCTTAATGTCGTCATCATCGTATAGATGATAAGGCATAGCGATTTGCGCTAATTTGGGCTGGTCACCTTTGATAATTTTTTGCCTAATTTTCGTTTCATGATCGGCACTCGAACAGTCATCCTTTTTTAATATCTCGCTGGCTAATTGCTTAAAACTAGTTTCGCCCCACCCAGTGATAACATAATCACTGTATTCAACTATTGCTTGGTTATCATTCTCATAACTAACCTCAGGCCCGCCGAGCACCACTGTTATATGCGGAGCAACAGCTTTTAACAGAGCAATCACTTGAGTGGTTGGCACCACGTTCCAAATATATACGCCAAAGCCGACAATCTTCGGCTGATGTTGCAACAATGTTTCAACTACATCTTCTGGTCGAGACTCTAGCGTAAACTCTTCTATAGTGCAGTGGTCTTGCAATTCACCAAGGTTGGCTTTTAAGTAACGTAATCCAAACGCACTGTGAATGTAACGTGCATTTAAGGTTGCCAACACTATGTCAGGATTCGGTATAGCGGTCATGTCGATAACTTAGGTGCGTTATGCTGGATGGTCATTAACGATATGATTAAGCACAAAACCCGAGGCAAAAAACGCAAAAGTAGCGGTTACGTGGGTGATGGAACCAATACCGCCCGCGCAATTAAGTGCGTTGCTGGTTTCTTCTGTCGAAAACTCGGTAGCGCGTTCTTTTAAAAACTCGGTAGCGTCTCTTGTTAAAAACTCGGTAGCGCCGCTATCAGCAATCTCGTTCATGGTCGGACGCTGAGGACTTAAACCACCCTGGCCATCGGGATAAACCAATTGTTCATTAGAATACACACAAGGGATACCAAAACTCCGTTTTAGGTTTCGTGTAAAACCATAGTCTTGACGCAGCAGCTTTCGAGTTTTGGCTAATAACACGTCATGTTGAGTCCGATTCAAATCAGCTTGTACCACTTTGGTTGGGTCCACCTGACCACCCGCACCACCTATCGTCACAATTTTAATCTTGTTCATTTTACAATGGTGAATTAGCGCCGCCTTAGTACGATAATCGTCAATGCAATCCACCACAAAATTAAAGTCGCCGTGGATTCGCTTATTTAAATTATCGCGATTAATAAACTCATCGACCACATTTACTCGACAATCGGGGTTAATATCATTTATTCGATCACGCATCACCAAGCCTTTATCTCGACCGATACTGGCGGTAGTGGCAAGCAATTGTCGATTAATATTGGATTCTGCCACGATATCCATATCGATTAAGGTGATCTCACCCACCGCCGAACGAGCAAGACTTTCGGCTGCCCATGACCCCACCCCGCCGATGCCAATTACACAGACGTGTGCCGCGCAAATTCTCTTTAAACCAACTTCACCATATAATCGCGCAATACCACCAAAGCGGCGAGCATGGTTCGCAGCAGAAGCTAATTCGGTTTGAGAATTGTCTTGCATAGAAACTTTCTAAAATGAAAAATAAAATTTACGCTAAACGGATGAAAAATGAAGGGTAAACATACGTTAAACTAAAGCAATGCAATTCAAGTTAATCGACACTCACTGCCATATTGACTTTGCTGACTTCGATGACGACAGAGATCAGGTTATTCAGGCAGCCAATAAAGTTCAGGTTAACGACATCATTGTGCCAGCGACTACTTATGAGTCGTGGCACCGTACAACCAACATTTGCCAGCAATATCCACAATGTCATTTAGCATTGGGCTTACACCCAATGTTTATTAATGAACACCAGCCACAACATTTATCGGCCTTAGACACTGCTATCGAAAAACATTCTCCCATAGCGGTTGGTGAGATTGGTCTCGATTTTTATGCACCAGATCAACAACTTAACCGCGAAAAGCAAATGTTATTTTTCACCAAACAACTGATTATAGCAAAGCAGCATGAGCTACCGGTTATTATTCACAACCGAAAAGCCCATGATGAATGCCTAAAGCGTTTGCAGAGATACAATCTTAAGGGCGGCATAATTCATGCGTTTAACGGCAGTATCCAACAGGCGAAAAAGTACATAGACCTAGGGTTCTTACTCGGTTTTGGCGGCATGCTGACCTATCAACGTTCACGAAAACTGCGATCTCTACTTAAAGCCTTACCCCTAAGCTCCATAGTATTAGAAACTGATGCGCCTGATATGGCCGTAGAGCAACATCGCGGAAAGCGTAATAGCCCTGAATACATACCCTATGTATTGGCGGCAGTAAGTGAGATTAGCGGAATTGAACAAACTGAAATTGCGCAAATTACGCGCACCAATGTGCAACAATTATTCGCTGTATGACCTCCAAATTTTCAACATCCTCTTAACAAAATATAGACCATGAAGAACACCCTAAGCGCCGGCGTTTTATTGATTGGCAATGAACTACTCTCTGGCAGCATTGAAGACAAAAATTTAAGTCATATTGCCATCACGCTTGAACAACGTGGAATTCGAGTGCGTGAAACGCGAATCGTGCCAGACATCGAAGAAGAAATTGTCGATGCGTTAAACCAAATGCGCAAAAAGTTCGACTATGTTTTTACTACCGGCGGCATTGGCCCTACGCACGACGACATCACCTCAGATTCAGTTGCCAAGGCCTTTAGCGTGGAAAATGTTCTCGTGCAAGAAGTCTATGACATCATCAATAATTATCTAACACAAAAAGGCGTAGAGTTTACGCCCGCTGCCCAACGCATGGCTTACGCTCCACAAGGCGCGCAAATGATTAAAACCGAACGCTCTATCGTGCCCGGTTATCGAATTGATAATGTATTTGTGATGGCCGGCGTGCCGAGCATTATGCAAATAATGTTAGAAAGTATCGTTAAAGAACTTAAAACTGGTTTAACTATTCATAGCGGTGCCGTTCATGCCAATGTGGGAGAAGGAGAAATTGCCGCTGCGCTGGAAGCCATTCAGCTTGAAAATGAGGATATCGATATTGGCAGTTATCCCCAAGATAAAAACTCTAACTTTAGCGACTATCGTGTAATTTTTATTGTGCGAGGCACTGACCAAAGCGAAATAGATGCCGCCTGCGATAAAATCATTAGCGCATGCCAGCAAGGCAATTACGAAGCGATTCGAGTCAGCAAATAAGGCGTCGAGGATACTTAAGCCTTGTCTGCGATTCATCAGCTCATAGCGTTACTTGTTGCCCTCATCTGGGGTACAAATTTTGTTTTCATTCGGTATGGACTAAATGAATTACCGGCATTTACCTTCGCTGCTCTGCGTTTTGCTTTGGTCGCTATTCCGTTAATATTTTTCATCCCTAAACCCTCAGCATCTTGGCGAATGATAATCGCATATGGACTGGCCATTGGTTTTGGTCAATTTGGCTTACTGTTCTGGGCGATGCAGAGTGATATTTCTCCAGGGCTCGCTTCTCTGATTGTGCAGATGCAGGTATTTTTTACTATTTTTATTAGCGCCCTGCTGTTCAAAGAAATCGTTAGCTTTTACCAGTGGCTATCGCTGACAATTTGTTTCTCAGGTTCATTTATTATCTTCGTCTTTACCGATGGACAAACTACGGCTATGGGGATTCTGCTTGTCCTCTTGGCAGCGTTGAGTTGGGCACTCGGCAACATCATCGTTAAGCAGGTTGGCGAGGTCAATATATTGGCATTTATTATCTGGTCGTCGTTGTTCTCAGTACCGCCACTTGCGGCTATGGCTGCCGTTTTTGAAGGGCCTAGCCTTGCTCTAGCAGCGATTCAATCGGCTGGCCCACAAACCTGGCTGGTCGTTGCCTGGCAAACTGTGGGCAATACCCTGATTGGTTATGCTTTATGGAATATGCTATTACGGAACTATCCTGCCGCGATGGTGACTCCGTGGGCTTTATTGGTACCCGTATTCGGTATTGCCAGTTCATGGCTACTCTTGGATGAAAGCCTGCCTTGGTGGAAGCTGCTCGCCTGTTGTTTGATCTTTATTGGTTTAATAGGCAATGTTTTCGGTCGAAAATTATGGCCTAAATCTTAAATTTGGATTACGTAAAATGCTCTTTAGGCACCGTTTAGTTATTTTCTATGGTATGGTTTCGCAACGACTATTCTCGACGACTAGTAAGCTTACTTAACCTTTCTTTTTAGAATGGAGCATAATCTATGAAACTTTATCACTCTTTAGTTGGCAATCTTAACAGCACTCTCGCAACCGTATTAGTATTAATTTTATTCGCTACTGGTCAAGCCTATTCTCAAGAAGATCAGCCTACTCCTGAAGAGCGTGCTTACAAATTCCGTACCAGTTTGTTTCAGACTTTTGGCTGGAAATTCGGACAATTAATCGGTGCTAAAGCCCAAGACGATGAAGCCGCATTTATAAAGAATGCCAAAGATCTAGAGTATTTAGCGGGCATGCTAGAGGAAGGCTTTCAGATTAAAGACAGCCTCCCTGAGGGCACAACAGCGAAAGCAAATATTTGGGAAGACTTTGAAACGTTTTCTGAAAAAGCACAGACGCTCAGAGCAGGGGTTAATGCTCTAACACAAGATGGCGCCATGGCTGATTTTAATCCTAAGGAATTTGGCAGTAAAACCTGTGGCAACTGCCACCGAGAATTCCGTATCAAGAAAGACGGCTAACGGCAGACTCGTTTCTTTAAACAGTATACGTCAATAACTATAGTAGTCTTCGGCACTTGGCAAGGTATCGGTAAATAAGTTGGCCAAAAGGTAAACGGTCACAACACAACAGGTCATTACGAATACAGCCAATACTAATTTAGAACCTGTTATCGCTGCATCAGCGTTAACAGGTTTTTTATGCTCTGAATTTTCATCAGTGATTTTATTTTCTGCCGCTTTTGTCCCGGTAAACTTTTTTCCACTAAACATGGGCCCAATTAAACGTTCTTTTTTGTACAGCTGATAAAACAAAATTGCGCATACGTGTATCGCTATCAAGACGGTGATGATGTCAAAATTAAGATGGTGCAAATTTGTAAGTTTCGCAATCAGGCTTTTATCTATTAGGCCAGCTAAAGGTCCATAGTAATAGTCATCACTACTAAATAGGCCGCTGCCAGTCTGAAATAGCAACACCGCCAACATAGCAAACACCGAAAGCCCCCCTAAGGGATTGTGACCTAGATAGCGAATTTTTTGTGGGTGACGTGGATCTTCATCAATCGAGGATTGAACAAGAAGTGTTTTGACGTAAGTAATTATTTTTACGGGAGAATACAGAAAACTCTTAAATTGCGCATAACGGCTGCCAACAAAGCCCCACACCAACCTAAACAACAGCAAACAAAGTACGCTATATCCCGCGTAAAAATGTTGCTCCATATCTTCTAGTATTTCTACCGCAAACCATGCGTACGCTATCCCAACGACCAACAACCAATGAAAAAGCCTGGTTGGCAAATCCCATATTAAAGTGCGATGTTCTAGCGTTTTCTCTCTTGGAGATTCCATTTTCTGTGAATTTTTTTCCACCGAAACCTCAATTCCTTGCTCAGCATCTAGGCTCGCTTACGTAGTAACTTCCCTTCTGCCCAATAGCTCAAAGGCTTCCATTGCTCTTTATCAATAGTCACTTTACTTTGCGGCATTTCAAAAATACTAAGGCCCGCTTCAGCGGCAATCACATAATTTTGCGAAGTACGGAGGCTCGTAATAACTGGGGTTTGCATCATCGTGGAAAATTTTTGCAACTCATTATAGGAATTGAACGCCGTATTAGAACGATTTGCAACCATACCAATCTGAATTTTCTTACACACGTCGGCCCGAATCATGCCACGCACATCGAAGATAAACTTAAAGGCTGCACGATGATCAATTACCGACGGATTAATTGGCATCACAATAACATCAGACTCATTAATCAGATCCGTGGTACGGCCAATATGAATTTGTGCAGGACAGTCATAAATAACTCGCTTACAGTCATAGTTTTCTTGCTGCTCGGTAACAACTTTAATCTTGGGAGCCGATTCAGGTCGACTCATTACCCATTGATAGGACGAGCGCTGTTGATCAAGGTCCACCAAGGTCACGCTCACACCTTTAGTGGCATAATAGCCAGCCAAATTTGTCGCGATTGTGCTTTTACCACAACCACCTTTGGGATTTACAACAAGAATAGTGCGCATTGAGTAGGGTACTTAAGACTTATATTATTATAATCCGATAAATATACTACATTGGATTATTTAGCGCATCATTCAAACAACACATAATGCGTGCTGCAATGCATTTACTGAGCAAATGACTATTTGATAAAAATGCACCATCAAAGGGGCCATTTTATTTTTGCTTAACATCAAAGATATTAGCCATGGATACCCGAGTATCCTATTATGCTTCTTCAAGTCATAAGATTGTTTATCAAGCGATATGGGCGAAATTTACCTACAGTATGAATATTGGATTGCCGCAATCCAATTGATATTAGCGATGCTAGGGATGGGCGCTACTTTAACAACTGACGACTTTAAAAGCGTTTTACACGAACCAAAGGCGTTTAGCATAGGCACCTTGATTCAAGTACTACTGGTTCCATTTATTGCCTATATTTTTATCAAGATCTCGGGTCTGGTTGGCGGCATTGCAGTCGGCATTGCACTAATAGCCGCCATTCCAGGTGGAACGACGTCTAATATTTTTACCTATATGGCCAAGGGCAATATTCCCCTATCAATTTCGATTACTGGTGCAACCACTTTAGCCTGCTTAGTCACTACGCCACTGATACTGGGTTTATTAATTACTGAATATCTACCAAGCGGTTTTACAATGCCGACTAAACAAATTGTTTCGGAGATCGCCTTGACCTTATTACTGCCATTATTTATTGGCATGATCATTTTGAAACAAGCACCTGAAAATGCAAAATGGATATCCCAATGGAGTATCCGACTGTCTTTGTTATTTATTGCGTTTATAGTAGTAGGTTCCGCCAGTGCCGGTCGCTTAGACATAGACGCCTTTGGCATAGCTAACGTTCAGATGGTAATTGTCTTTATCTTAGTAATAACTTTCATCAGTATAATGGCTGCCAAACTATCAAATCTAACTACCCAAGACGGCACCGCGATTCAAATGGAAGTGGTGGTCAGAAATATAAACTTAGGAGTATTGATAAAAGCTTCAATGTTCCCAGTAGTTGCAGGAACCGCAACGCAAACAGGCGACATGGTATTGTTCACCATATTGTTGTACGGTGCGATCCAAATGCTAATTGCCGCAGTGATTATCACCCTGCGACGACGAACATAAGCCCGATCGTATAAAACATGCAAAAGCCACTAAATTTTACAACCTTAACCGACGATGAAATGTTGGCGCAGTCTAAACTTTTTTTTGAACGCATGGAACTGCGCCGCAGTGTGCGCAACTTCTCTAATCGACAAGTTGATAAAAGCATTATAGAAAATGCCATTAAAGCCGCTGGCTCGGCACCTAGTGGAGCGAATAAACAGCCATGGCACTTTGCCGTAGTCGAAAATAGTGAAACAAAACAATTAATTCGTAAAGCCGCTGAAGCGGAAGAACAGGAGTTCTACCATCACCGCGCACCCGATTCATGGTTAGAGGATTTAAAGGTATTTGAAACCAACGAAAACAAACCTTTTCTGGAAATAGCGCCATATCTAATTGCCGTATTTTTAGAACGAAATACCGTAGACGACCAAGGGGTAAAACACAAAAACTACTATATGCCTGAATCGGTGGGTATAGCGACCGGAATTCTAATCACCGCCCTGCATTTATCCGGCCTTGCTACATTGACTCACACGCCCAGCCCAATGAAGTTTCTCAATCAAATATTAGACCGACCAAGCAACGAAAAACCTTTTATGTTGATTGTCGTTGGCCACCCCGCCGATGACGCCACCGTGCCCGATATACAGCGTAAACCTTTCGATACTATTACCAGCTTTTTTTAAGCTTTTTGAGCCGCATAATCTCGTTCCAATTTCTGCTGCGCCGTGAATAAACCATATGATAGAAAATATAGCCACCCAAGGTCCCCGCTAAGCCTTGTGAAAATAAACCAAGCATTGTTCGAGTAGGCGCTATACCCGCAACACCAAAAACTGTGTTTAGTGTTAAATGAATGGTTATCAAGCCAACGAAACCGGCTAACGGAAACCATATTACCGGCTTATTAAGGAAACGCATCAAAATCAGCGATGTAAACAAAAATGCGATCAGCAAGGCAACGCCAATTAGTGGCAAATAAGTGCTTAGCATACCAATGAGATCGCGAACTACAGCCGCGATTCTCTGGCCAACAGGAATGGAAAAACCCAGATCTTCCACTCGCGAAATATTCAGTTGACTAACCAATATCACCGCAGCAATATAGGTACTAATAACGGAGAATAGAAGTGCGATTACTTTTTTTGGCATATTAGTTACTCGTTTTAACTATTCAATTTTAAAAATTCGGAGATTACCCAATGCGCACTAAACTACTATTTATTTTCGCATTTTTTTCCAGTATCGCCCATGGAGATTCTGATTTAAATTACCGTCTGGAAAATGTCGCTGAAGGTTTAAACTACCCTTGGTCTATAGCGTTCCTGCCCAACGGTGATTATTTGGTCTCAATGCGCAGTGGTGAGTTACGGCGTGTTACAAGCGATGGAGATGTCAGTGAACCGTTAGCAAATACGCCGCCTAGCTATGTTGCATCACAGGGCGGTTATTTTGATGTGGCGATTGATCCAAACTTTAAAACCAATCAAAGCATTTATTTAGCTTTTGCTCACGGCACTCGCAAGTCCAACGCAACACGCGTTATTAAAGCCACTCTAGGTCGCGACAGTCTTGAAAACATCAGTGTTATCTATACGCTGGAACCCAGTAAAAATACGCCAGTGCACTACGGCGGCCGCTTACAATTTATCAATGATGGAACTTTGTTGATAACCACGGGAGACGGCTTTAACTACCGTGAAGCGTCGCAAGATAAATTCAATCAACTGGGTAAGGTCATTAGAATCAATAGTGATGGCTCGGTACCCACTGACAACCCCTTTGCCGACGGCAAAAACGGCGACCCAAAAGTCTACTCCTATGGCCATCGTAACCCACAAGGGATGAGCTATGACGTCGCAACCAACACCATTTATACCCATGAACATGGCCCAAAAGGAGGTGACGAGGTTAATATTATTGAGTCGGGGCGCAATTACGGCTGGCCCGCTACCAGCTTTGGTGTCAATTACTCAGGCGCAATAATCACTCCCTATACTCAAGCAACAGGCGTTACCGACCCAATCCATTATTGGGTACCCAGTATTGCGCCATCAGGTCTGGTTTATTACACAGGCTCGGCGTTTCCGCAGTGGCAAGGCAGTTTATTTGTGGGTGCTTTGGTAGATCAAGAACTGAGACGAATAGTGCTTGAAAATGGTGAGGTGGCAAAAGAAGAAATTATGTTTGGCGAAGTCGGCGCTCGTATTCGAGATGTGCGAGCCAACTCCCAAGGACACTTGTATATTTTAACGGACTCTAAACAAGGGAAAATTATTCGCGTAGTACCAAATAAGTAGTACCGAATAAGTAGTCCCAAAATAAGCAATACCGAATAAGCAGTACCGACTTAGTAACACTCAAGAAAGTGTTCTTATTGTGCGAGTACTGCTTTTATGGGAGTACTACTTTGACGAGGTAGGTTCGACGGCTTGTTGTGAGCTGGATTTGCTCGACAACAGATTACTGAACACAACGGGTAAAGGTAAAATCAACATCAGACTTCAAATCTATCAAGGTACAGCGGGTAGGAAATCTAGTTAGAAGACGGCAATGCCATTGACGCTAACTGATAAGTACCTGCAACAGCACCACCTACTAGAGCACAACAACCAAAAACTATGCCAACATAACCTTTTAAGAGTACTTTAATTATACGCTTTAGAATTTTAGGCTCTGCGTTCGGAAAAGACGGGCTTACTACTGAATGATGAATAACTGCGTAACTGCTTAACATGATGTTTTCCTCCGAAAAATGTATAAAGTGTCGCTCTACCTACGTTTTTTGTTGTATTTAGGCTTTCGTTCTATCTATAAACAAACACTTTTTACTAATCTGTCAGTTTTGTTATTACTGACTTGTTATTTATTATTTGTTATTAACTACTCAACCTTTATAAGCTAATTTCCCTATTCGGATCAAGCTCACTCTACTAAATAATTTAGAGAATAAAATATTTTTCTAAGTTATTGATATTAAATAATAAAAAACACGTGACAATCTTCGTCATGCGAACAAAAAATTTGGCAGACGTATGACAAATCGCTGTTTTGAGGTAAAACTCTCTTAACAACTGTCTAAGAACTACCTTTTATCAAAATTATTGCAATGGGAATATACGGTTGTAGCACATGCGCAAAAATAGCGGCTTTTTCAGTCTATTTAATCGACGTTGAGACCCTCAACTTTGGCCAAAATCAAATAAAATAGACTTCTATCCACAAAATTAGCGGCGATTAAATTAAAGCATGGGAATGTATTCATAACGTTCACATTGACGCCTTGTGGAATAATGTAAACTGTTGAAAGGCCTGAAAGATCAACGAAATAATTAATAAGTATTCATATCTTTTGAGAGGAGATTAAAATGAACGAAACCAACCCGCATAAGTTCCAGCCGCAATATCAAGCGCCGCAATCGGCGTGGAGGCAAAAGCTCAGAAAAATATCCATAGCACTGTCCACATCGATGCTGATGGTCGCCGCTGCACCCCAAACGCAGGCGCAAGATACCGCGCCAGCACTAGAAGAGGTTGTTGTTACGGGTACCTATTTAAAAGGCAGGAGCCAAGCTGACAATCCATCTCCAACAACGGTCATTGGTTTGGATGACTTCAACGCCATTGGGGCTGTCAATGTTGCTGATTTAATCTCAACTTTGACTATCAATAATGGTTCACAAAATAACCCGGACGCGTTTACGCAAAACGGCACCGTGGGTTCATCTAACTTTAATTTACGTGGTCTAGGTGTTGCAGCAACGCTAGTACTGTTGAACGGCAGACGTCAGGTTAGTACCGCAGCGCTCACCAATGACGGTGTTAACTTTGTTGATACTAATGCACTGATTCCGCAGATTGCCACCAAGCGCTTGGAAATATTAGAAGATGGAGCAGCCGCTATTTACGGTACCGACGCCGTAGCAGGTGTGGTTAACTTTATTACCGACAATGATTTCAAAGGTGTAGCCGCTAATGTCAGAGTGGCGGGTGTTGATGGCGAAGGAAGTCAAACCGATGTTTCATTTGAAGGTAAAGCTGGTTGGGGAAACGATACAACCGATGTCGTTATTGCGGGTAGTTATTTAGATCGAACTCAACTGACAACGGCTGAAAAGCGTTTAAGCCTTACCCAAAACGACACCTCGGCTTTGGGCAACCCTGGGTCATTTTTCCTCACCGGTATAGCCGGTGGCGCATTGCCGCTTATCGACCCGACTGGCTGCGGTGACGTAGGGGGAATTCCGCAACCGTTATCAGCCTTTCAGCCTCTATTGGATGCTGCGGGACTGCCTTTTCAAGCCGGTACTTGTGGCTTTGACTTTGGCGACTTCTTTAATCTGGTCCCAGAAGAACAACGCGTGAATTTATTTGGTACTGTTACGCATCGATTCGGTGATGATAGCGAATTTCGTGTTGAAGCCGCCTATGCGCAATACGATGCACTGCGCGGTAATTCACCGTCATTTCCTTTTTTGCAATTGGGTAGCGCTGTCGTTCCACAGAGTAATCCTTTCAATGTTTTCCCTGATTTTTTGGGTACGGCTTTATTTTTCGGTCGAGTAACTGGCGTTGGTGGTGAAGTATCGCCCAGCACTGCGGAATCTGAAACGTTTCGACTGAGTGCAGATATAGAAGGTTCATTAGGAAGTTCCTGGAGCTATGACCTCGGAGCAACTTTTGGTACTAACTCGCATGATTTGTCCACGGAAGACACTGTGACCAGCCGACTCCAAAGTGCCTTGTTTGGTTTTGGCGGATTCGGTTGTAATCCAGCTACTGATGCGCCAGGCCAAGGCCCTTGCCAATTCTTCAATCCCTTCGCCACGAGTTTTGGACCATTTCCTAATAGCCCTGAATTATTGGATTTCCTCATCGATACCCAAGTTATCGAAAGCCAATCTGATCTGCTAGTGTTGGATGCGGTATTTTCAGGCACCATTGGTTCGACCAACGCCGGTGACATTGGTCTGGCGGTCGGCGCTCAGTTTCGCGCTGAAGATTTTGAACGAAATTTTGATGATATATCCAATGAAGACGGCTTTGCCTTTATTATCGGCAGCGATGATTTTGAAGACGACAGAGATATTTTTGCCGTATTCGCCGAGATTGCTATTCCACTGAGTGAATCTGTGGATTTTTCAGCGGCGGTTCGTTATGA
>CAZJWW010000070.1:0-14073 GCA_964549895.1 uncultured Gammaproteobacteria bacterium | reverse complement strand
AGCTCCATTCCTACCTTATTGTCCAAACGTATTCATGACAGACTTGGGCGTCAGAGTCGATGATTACGGTATTTTTCTTCCACCCATTGGTAGAGTAGGCTGTTCATCATGGTTGAGCGCGCCTGGTTGATACGAGGCGGATGGCGCATCAAAACAGAACAGCCATATTCTGGGGGTGCCACTAATGGTGCGAGCAAACTTGCTGCTGCAATATCCGCGCGCGAAAAATTATCGCCGACAAGATAAGATGCTTTGTCGCTAATCTGGCTTTCAAGCCAATCCATCTCTTGACGAACTACGTCGAGTGATTCATTGCCTTGATCGTGTCCGAGATCCATTCTTTTGGTCATTAGTTTTCGAATAACAGGCCATTTGATGGTTAGTTTGACCTGCTCCCACGCAGAGAGGTTATGCATAAAAATGGGCTTAACCAACTCAGGAGTTTCAAGAATTGCTTCAGAGTAATACCAGCGACGAATATGCACGCCAAGTTCTCTATCTAATCGCTGCTCAATATCAATAACTGCCTTACTTGAAGAGCCCAGATTCTTTTCTGAAGTATTGTATTCCTCGGCCCAATCAATGATTTCGTCAGAACCTTGAACAATCGCGTTGCTGGTTTTCAGAATCGGTACTGAGCTGCGCTTTAATCCTAATTCTTGAGCCACCTTTACATGGGTACCTGGAGCGAGAGTTTGAATATCAACATCAAACCCTAAATATTCGAGGGCCCACCGTGCCTTTTCACAATAGTGAGATATGGTAAAGATATACAGAGTTGCTT
The DNA here is from genome assembly GCA_964549895.1 of uncultured Gammaproteobacteria bacterium. Taxonomy (GTDB): domain Bacteria; phylum Pseudomonadota; class Gammaproteobacteria; order Arenicellales; family Arenicellaceae; genus Arenicella. The sequence continues at coordinate 13,289 of CAZJWW010000070.1, read as the reverse complement.
GAGCCATGCTTTTGTTTTATCCGTTTACCCAGTGCTTGGTCTTAGCCATCAATTGTTGTTGCAAAGCGCAGCCCATTATTACAAAGATAGAAAACGGCGTATTTCACTAGCCGCCTCGATGGATACCACAAATCTTGTGACCATCTGGATCCAAAAAGTAGCTTAGGTGCATCACGCCCATAGAGCCTTCACGCGGGCCTGGAGGGTCTTCCACACTGATGCCGCCATTAGCCACCGCGACATCGTGTAATTCTTTTACCTGTTCTGGCGAATCGCAGGCGAAACCGATAGTGGAACCATTGGCGATACTCACTGGTTGCCCGTTGATTGGTTCAGTCACACTAAAAGTGGAGCCATTATGATTATAAAACAGGCGAGTTTGCCCAGTATCATTCACGTTCTCCATCGGTTCTCTAGCACCTAATACGCCCAGCACTGCATTGTAAAACGCCTTAGTTTTTTCTATATCGTTGGAACCAATCATTATGTGACTCAGCATATGTTTTCCTCAGTTAAAATGTTAAATGTGATTGAATTAGTCTATCCGTTTCTTGGTAATTTGTATTCTTTTTCAAACTTTCCACAAGTATTGTTTTAAGTTGATACGCCCGTGCAGGCCAAATTCTACTCCCTCTTCTTCTAACAATGCACGCTGATAATCGTCGTAACCAGATTTACTGCGCGCACTTATTTCACCACGGGCATTTACAACTCGCTGCCAAGGCACATCGTGGTACTCGGGCAGCGCTGCCAAGGCGTAACCAACCTGGCGGGCTGCTTTGGGGCGACTACTTAGGCTGGCGACTTGTCCGTAAGTCGTGACTTTACCAAGAGGCACCTCACAAACGATGGCGTATACTTCTTGATAATAGCTAGGTGTTGCATGATCGTTCGCTGCAGCGCGATTAACGGAGTGAGCCATTAGCCGAGTAAGCCGTGAACAATACCCATAGCAGCATAAAACAATATCCAGTAGGTGGCATCGATTAAAAATAGCTCCTTAGTGCGCTTTGAAAAAAGATAGTTAGTACCGATAGCTGGAACTAGAAAGCCTATCGCCACACCAACGGCCGTGAGTAATTTAACTGAAAAACTTAGATCCACCCCATAGGTAGCAAAGGTATGCGCAAGCGTCCAAGAAGAGATAAGACTGAATGCAAATGCCCCACCGTAAAGCACGCCCATGTTACCGCTTTGCAGGTCTTCCTCGGTTAAACCAATTGCACCCATCCAGCGTTTACCCATAATCGGCCCGTACCAAATACCACCTACCAAAAAGCCACTAAACGCTGCAACAAAAACAGCTATCCAATTAACATCAAATATACTCATTAGTATCCTCCACTAGTAATTTAGTTACTTTTAGTTAGCAACTTTCAGTTAGTCACTTTCAGTAGTTACGTTGCGTTTCGGCCCACCACCAAAAAAAGGCATTATCATCTTACTTTAAATTCTTTATCTGCCAGCTTTAATTCCTTTGAACCCGAGATAAACACCTAACGACAAGATGGCGATAAGGTTAGAAAGTATAAATGCTGCGGTGATGCTATTGTGCCCGAGGATCGGAATAAAATCGCGAGCGACAATTGTTATAACGACAAATAGTGACGCAAATAATCCCCACCCTGAAATAAGTTTTGGAATGAGTCCAGATTTAATAAAAAGATAAAAGAATCCAGCTTTGCCCGCGGCAGAAATTATTAAGCCTAAATGAAAACTAGTATGATCGGATGTTGCTTGCAGGCTAGAGAGCATGAGCCGACCGTTTATATCAGTAACGGAAGTAAATGCTTCATTACCCGCTATGTAAGCGACATTCATAGCGAATACCGCTCCGAGCAAGATAACAACAGAGGCTGCAAGACTGACCAATAATGACCACCCTGCCAAAAGTAATCCAAATTTTCGCAGCAAAAGAAACAGTCCGAAGTTGATCAGAACTTCAAGAGAAAATATTAACAGCCCCAGATAAGCCTTAGCCCTTAGCCGCACCTCAGCGTTGAGCATATTTTCAGCCGTAGCAACAATATCCCCCGACATATTTACGTCGATGCCTTGGGATACAAACATTGCAGTGAAAATACCTAAAACAATGGTGCCTGACAAACACCATCCGGTGGTTCGTGCAATGATCTGTGAATCTAAATTTTCAATTGTATGCATCTCAAAACCACTCAGTTTCTAATTCAAGATTAGCTAAATTATTGAAAATTATCTAATCGCACATTATTACTTTATTAATAAATTGAGAACCGGGGCAACTGCGACTGGAGGTCGTTCCGGTTCAGGAGGCTGGCGCAAGCGTTCAATAGCATCGGCCCAGCCCTGAGCGACAATTTGATTACCTGAAGAACCAAGGTGTATTGTATCTCCAGAATTATGCGCACCCCAGTTAGTGACCAATACCGCGTAGTGATCGACCACCTCGACATCAGTCAAAGCATTAATTGCAGCATTGAGTTCTATAACTCTAGAGTTGATGGAGGCGAATCGCCCGAATAGTAACGGAGGAATTGTTCCCACAATCGGAATTCTGTTGGCGGTACGTGTTGCCGTAATCATGCGCTGAATATTTGTAATCGTTTCTGAACGCGGCCGATTAATAATCACATCATTGGTGCCGCCCAGTATCAAAACATATTTTGATGGTCGCGCCGCCAAGTCCCTTTGAAAACGATTCACCATCTCGGCGGTTGTTTCTCCTGAATTACCGAAATTGAAAGTATTAGAACCCGTTAAACTTCTCAAAATAGGTTGCCACCCACCAACATTCTGTTGCCCATTACCGCGACAAGAACGTTGATTACTAGCCGCAATAATAATGTTGCCCAGAGCAGCACACCGAATAACGCCAAATTGATTACCTGCCAGGCCAGCAGTAAGGCTATTACCCATGGTTAAAATATCAGTACTGGTATTTTCCTGAGCGTTTACGGTGGATGCAATAATAAAACTCAACGCTGCAATGCTAAATCGAATTGCAACAAGGCGAATAAAAATCACAATCTTACTCAAAATCTTAAAAACAAAATTAAATCTATGACTAAAAAAATCAATCATTTTAACGTTTTATTTGGACGGTTGTTTTGATCGTTTAGTTTAAGCATTTACACCATAATATAGCGGTGCCAGCACTTGCTATAGTTTACCTAAGAGTTTCAGCGAGCGAATGTTATAATTTGCCGAAATAACCTCTTTTTTATTGGTATTACCCAATAAAATTAGCAACCTCGATTAATTATAGGTTTTATCCGTGAATCAACCCATTAATACACTAAGTGAACAAGCCAAAATTCTGCCGGACCTACTGGGTGAGGTAATTCTAGAACAAGAGGGGGATAACGTATTTAACTCCGTAGAGATGCTGCGCAAAAGCTTTATCGAGCAACGACTGAAACCTCATGCGGATCGACAAGAAAAAATATTGCGAACCATAGAAGGATTGGATGCCGAATCAATCGATCGCGTCATTCACGCCTTTAGCACCTTTTTTCATTTAGCTAATATCAGCGAAGAACACAGCAATCAAGCGGCTCGTGAGGCCAAAGTTGAAAGCGGTGACACATGGGATAATTCCTTTGTGGATACTATGCAGTCATTTAGACAAAGCGGTAAATCATTGGATGACGTTATTGCTTTGATTGGTGATCTCAACTATCAGCCGACCTTTACGGCTCATCCTACCGAAGCTAAAAGGCCTGTTGTGCTTGAGGCCTTACAGCGAATTTATAGTCAATATAACCGTATAAGCAAATCAGGGATATCCGACCGGGAGTTGGTTGCCATCAAACATCGACTGAAAGCAGTGATACAAATTTTTTGGAAGACAGAAGCCGTACGTCCGCAAAAACCAACAGTCTATGATGAAATTGAAAACTCACTTTATTATTTTCGTGAGAGTATTTTTTCCAGCTTACCGGACATTTATCGGAACTTAGAAAACGCTATTAAAGAAGTGTATCCAGAAGCAAGAGGCGAGGCGATCGATATACCCAATATCGTTCGTTTTGGTACGTGGGTAGGAGGAGATCGCGATGGGAATCCTTTCGTAACACCGCAAATCACGCGCAATGCCTTGCGGTTACAAAAAATGGAAGTACTCAAAGAATACTTACGTCGAGTTGAAGAACTAAGCGCAATTCTCACCCACAGCATAGATCAAATTGAAATACCTCCTGCCCTCGCCAATTCCTTGGAAAAAGATAAAGATCGATTGGCAAAGTTCTTTGATAAGCAACATCTTCATGAACCCTATCGACGCAAATTAGCTGTTATTAAACTGCATCTAGAAGCCACCCTGGAACAAACGCAAGACGCGTATGACGACCACAATATTGCGGCTCACCGCTTCGCTTATAAACATGAAGATGAATTTCGCCAAGACTTACTGTTAATTCGTGACTCGTTAATTCATAACAATGAGGCGAATCTTACCCGCGGTACCCTGCAAGATCTATTGCGGCTGTTGGATAGCTGCGGCTTTTATCTTTCCAAAATGGATATACGCCAAGAATCTACCTTGCACAGTCAAGCCATTGCCGAAATCGCATCAACCATGGATGAGCCCGCTGATTACAATGCCATGAACGAATCGGAGCGCCAAACATGGTTGACTGAACAATTACTCAATCCAGAAGCCATCAGTTACGAGCGGCGGCAAATCACCATTCAAAGTGCTGAGATAATGGATGTGTTTGATTGTATGACCGCCATGCGTAGCGAAATTTCAGGTGAATGCTTTGGCAGTTATATTATTTCGATGACGCATGAAGCCAGCCACTTACTTGAAGTCGCGCTGTTGGCAAAAATGTCGGGGCTAATTAGCACCAGTAAGAAAGGTGAAGTGGTCAGCGAAATTCATATTGCCCCACTGTTTGAAACAGTTAGAGATTTAGAACACGCAGAACCGACTTTAGAGAGTTTATTTACTAACCCTGTTTATCGACAACTATTAGCCTTTACCAATGATACGCAGGAAATAATGCTCGGTTATTCTGACTCCTGTAAAGATGGTGGAATATTAGCGTCCAGTTGGAACCTCTATAAAGCGCAACTAAATATTGTTTCGGTTACCGACAAGCATGATATTCGCTGCGTGCTGTTTCATGGCCGTGGCGGAACCATTGGTCGTGGCGGTGGCCCTACTCACGAATCCATTCTTAGCCAACCCAAAGGAACGGTGAAAGGCGGTATTAAATTCACTGAGCAAGGCGAAGTTTTATCGTTTAAATATAATTTCAAAGATACTGCCAGCTATGAACTAACCGTGGGCATTACTGGCTTGATGAAAGCCAGTGATCCGGAAAATGAAAATACTGATTTGGCTGAACATACGGCCATGATGGATCAATTAGTACTTACTGGCGAACAAGCGTTTCGCGATCTTACCGATGACAATGTTGAAACCATGCAATATTTCTATGAGACCACGCCGTCTAAGGAAATTGGCTTATTGAATATTGGTTCGCGACCATCACACCGCAAAAAAGCCGACTACTCGAAAAAGTCTATTCGGGCGATTGGTTGGGTGTTTGGGTGGTCTCAATCTCGACAGAATATTCCTGGTTGGTATGGCCTTGGTAGTGCGCTAGAAAGCGCTATCGATAATGGTGGTTTAGACACTCTGCAAGCTATGCAGAAAGAATGGCGATACTTTCGAAACCTATTAAGTAATTCGCAGATGGTAATTCTAAAAACCGATCAAGAAGTAGCTGCGGAGTACGCCAAACTTTGCACCGACGGCAAAATCGCTGAAAAGACCTATACCAATATGAGAGACGAATACGAGTTAGCCATCGCGAAAATTCGTGAAGTAACCGGTGTCGAAGAAATGATGGCCGACTTCCCAGAAATTGGCGCATCAGTGCGCTGGCGCAGAGCGTATTTAGATCCGCTCAATTATATTCAAGTACTACTGCTTAAACGTTTAGATGAAGAAAAAGATCGTACTCGGTCAAAATGGCTAAAACCCGCCTTGGATAGCATTAATGGCATTGCCACAGGCTTGAGAAATACGGGTTAGGCCTCATTAACTGTTTAACCCTTATACAAAATAGACTTACGCCGTTTTGAAGAACAACCATTATGCATGCGATTAAAGAATTTGCCGCCTCCAAACTCTTCGACAATATCATTATCGGCTTTATTTTGTTTACGGCGGCGATCATTGCGTATGAAGCCTTTCCGAGCCTTGTAACGCCAAACGTTGAACGATGGTTACTGAATTTGCACAAATTGGTGCTATTCGTTTTTATTGTTGAAGCAATAATAAAAATAACCGCTGCCATGCCACGGCCCTTCGATTATTTCAAAAGTGCATGGAATATTTTTGACTTCAGCCTAATCGTTTTATCACTATTACCGATTGCCGCAGAGTTCGCTTTACTCGGACGTGTATTACGACTTCTTCGAGTCATTCGCTTGATCAATGTTTTTCCTGAATTAAGGCTGATCGTTGAAACCTTGCTACGCTCAATTCCTTCGATGCTGCATATCACCATGCTAATGGGTATCTTATTCTTTATTTACGCGGTACTGGGTTTTCATTTATTTCACGAACATGACCCGACTCACTGGCGAAATTTAGCTTATGCATTATTAACACTATTTCGTATTGTCACCCTGGAAGACTGGACGGACGTTATGTACAAAGCCATGGAATTATCACCTGCGTATGCTTTGTATTTTGTTAGCTTTGTTGTGGTGGGCACATTTGTGGTGGTTAATTTATTTATTGCTGTGGTTATTAATAATTTGGAAGAATCCAAATACGCCCATCTGAAAAAATTAGAACACCCTGATTTGCACGATCAATTAATGCAAACGCTGGTAAGCACCAAAGGCAGTATCCAAAATCTAGAACAACAGCTTAACGCCTTGAAGCCCAAGTCAGGTTAAAAGCAGAAAAGGGTAAGCCAATGCAAATCATACCCATCATTAATTTGGGGCTAGTGCTGATACCCGCTGGCTTGGTGGTATATCTATTGTGGCAGTGGTCGGGTGACGTTAAGGGTTCCATTACTGCTTTAGCGCGCATGATTATTCAGTTGGTGTTGGTAGGTTATGTGCTCACGTTTATCTTTGCGAGTAAACATGCCTTGCTGGTGATGGCCGTGCTCAGCGTAATGTTATTAGTATCATCATGGATTGCACTAGGGCCCGTGTCAGAAAAACGCAAGCAACTGTATTGGCGCGCTTTGGTAGCGATTGTTGTCGTCAATGTTGGACTGCTGGCATTGATTACACAAGGCGTGTTAATCAGCACTCCGTGGTTCGCACCCAATTTGATGATTCCACTGGCGGGGATGATTTTCGCCACTGGCATGAATACCATTAGTTTATTCGCCGAACGATTTTACGCAGAACTAGAACATAATATTGGTTTGGAAAAAGCGCGTAATATTGCCTATAGCGCCACCATGATTCCAACTATTAACTCTTTGCTTGCGGTAGGCTTAGTCTCATTGCCAGGCATGATGACTGGGCAAATACTCTCTGGCGTGTCGCCATTAATTGCAGTGCGTTATCAAATAATGATTATGCTGATGTTGTTTGTCTCTTCGGGTTTAACTGCGCCTTTGTTTTATTACTTAATACGAAAAAAGAGTTGACTGGCTAATAAAGGATAGGGTTAAAAAAGAATAAAGGTATCTGGAAATAATACGATTAATAACAGCACTATTAGCTGCAAAATAATAAAGGGCATAACACCCCGATAGATGGTAGTTGTTTTAACGGTGTCTTTGGCCACGCCTTTGAGGTAAAACAAGGAGAAGCCAAAGGGTGGTGTTAAAAATGAAGTTTGTAAGTTCATGGCAATTAAAATGGCGAACCACACCATATCGATGCCCATTAACTCGGCAATAGGGGCCAGTATAGGCACTACAATAAAAGCAATTTCAATAAAATCGATAAAAAATCCCAGTGTTAAAATCACCGCCATAGCAATAATAATAAAAGCCCATTTTTCGCCAGGCATAGAAGTGAAAAATTCTTCAATTAAATAATCACCGTCGCCATAGCTAAACACCAATGAGAATGCGGTTGCGCCGAGTAAAACCGCAAATACCATGGACGTGACCTTGACACTTTCCAGCGAGGATTCCATTAGATTTGAAAGGGAGAAGGAACCAAAAATCACCGATAAAATAACTGCACCGACCGCCCCTAAAGCCGCTGATTCGGTAGGCGTAGCGATACCCATAAAGATTGAACCTAATACAGCCACGATCAGCAACAATGTGGGAATAATATCTTTGAGTGCTCTCAATAAAATAGCTGTGCGATCTTCATCAATCACAATAGCTGGGCAGCGATGTGGCTGGGTTCGGGCTACAAACACAATATAGGCGGTATAGGCGCTAATCAGCATAAGGCTGGGCACCACCGCCGCTTTAAATAGATCACCCACGGAGATGCCCATCACATCGCCAAGAATAATTAATACAATGGACGGTGGAACAATTTGCCCTAAGGTGCCAGACGCACAAATAGTGCCTGTGGCGAGTCGCGGGTCGTAGTTATGCTTGAGCATAACCGGCAAGGAGATCACGCCCATGGCGACCACGCTAGCTCCCACCACTCCAGTTGACGCGGCTAAAAAGGTACCGACCAAAATAGTCGAAATGGCCAAACCACCGGAAATGCTGCCAAATAATTTGCCCATGCTTTCCAGTAGTGTTTCCGCCAGTCCTGAGCGTTGCAGAATAATACCCATTAGGATAAACATGGGGATGGCCATCATCACAGTGTTTTCCATAATCGCCATAATCCTAAATGGCATAAAGGCAAATAAGTCATTGCCTAGATACAAATAACCGACTATGAGCGATACGCCGGCAAAGGTATAGGCCACGTAATAGCCAAAGAACAGAAAGATTAGCGCCGCTACAAATATAATGACCCCAATCATTAAAGGACCTCATCCCGACGAGTTTGCTGTTCAACATACGATTGACCGCGCAAAACCCCTATTTGCACAAGCAATACATAAATCAACGAAAGGATTACAAAACCTGACGATAGCGGTATAACTGCACGGATAATCCAACGATGTGGTAGACCGCCTGGGTCAGCGCTACCCTCACCAATTTCATAGGCTTCATACGCATAACCATAGCCGTAGTAAACAATCAGAGCGGTAAAAGGTATGGCGAATATCAGAGTGCCAATTATATTGATCCAGGCTTGTGCTTTGGCACCGAGTCGGTCGTAGATCACGTCCACTCGCACATGGCCTTCATGCTTGAGTGTGTAACCAATGCCGAACATAAACATGGTGGCAAATAAATGCCATTCCAGCTCTTGGAGTCCGATGCTAACGTCGTTGAATACATAGCGGGCGATAACGTCATAAAAAACATTCAGCACCATTAAGATCATCAAGGCACCGCAAAAATAGCCCACGCCGTCGATAAATTTACCTAAATACTTTACTGCACTTCTCATTGCTTACCCGAATAATTGTTTACCCGATTTTTTGGCACGCGGCTTTATTTAAATCATTATCGCTTAATTTAGCACGGTAAACGTCCTAAAGCGGCGAAAAGCGGTGAGCAAAATATCTATAACTATTTCGGGCAGCATGAAAACTTATTGTTCTGGCATATTTAAGTAAGCTCTATCAGAAAAATTTGTCCAAGCGCGAGCGTCTTTTTGATATGCACGAATAGACTTCAGTATTTTCGCAGTGGCCTCATCTTTGGCAGCAAATTCATCGAGAAGCTTATCGTTGGCTTCACGCAGAGCGAATAGCACTTCGTCCGGAAAATTGCGAATCTCTACATCGGGAAACTCTTTTTGTATACTGGCTAAATTTTTCGAACTTTCATGAGTCGAATGAGAATACATATCATAAGCCGTCATACGCATGGCGACCCGCACAATTTCTTGTAGGTCAGCAGGCAGTTCGTTATAGGCTTTTTCGTTAATCATAAACTGCAATTCAGGGCCGGGCTCATGCCAACCCGTATAATAATACGGTGCAATTTTATGAAAGCCCATACGTAAGTCCAAAGACGGCCCAACCCACTCTAGTGCATCGATAGTATTACGCTCAAGCGAGGTATAGAGCTCGCCAGGAGGAATATTGGTAGGTTTTGCGCCTAATTCGGCAAGTACTTCACCGGCGAAACCTGGAATGCGCATTTTTAAACCTTCAAGATCATCCACGCTATTAATTTCTTTGCGAAACCAACCGCCCATTTGCATGCCAGTGTTACCACCAGGGAACGATAAAATACCGTAGGGCTTGTACGTTTCAGCCATCAACTCCATACCCCCACCGTGGTAAAACCACGCGTATTGTTCCATGGCAGTCATACCGAAGGGTATGGTGGTGAAAAACAAAGTATTAAAATCTTTACCTTTCCAATAATACGAACCCGAATGCCCCATTTCATATTGGCCTGATTTTACAAAATCAAATATTCCAAAAGCCGACTTATGCTTATTTGATGAATCGATTCGAATGTCTAAACGACCGTTAGACATGGTCTTGACCGCAGCCGCGAAGTTTTTGGTCGCATCGCCAAAAATTGGGAAATTAGGCCCCCATGTCTCAGCTAGACGCCATCGATAAACTTTGTCCTGAGCAAACGTTTGGTGTGCCGCACAAATAGCCACAATAACCACCAACAATCGAGCTACTTGCTTTGCCAGCACCGTATTAGAAAAAGTCATAGTAAATTCTCCTCAGAAATTAGTGAGTTTATGATACATGGCTTTAATACAAAAATTACCGCTAAGTATTTAGACATTAGTCCGTGACCAATCTAACTGACTTTTTTAGCTCATTTTTTTAACTATGCTGAGCGGCAAAACCTTCATTACTCTGGCTAGTAGCTCCCAGGGCCAACTTGGTACAAAACTATTCGCACCTTCTTTTTCAATGGCTTTCAGAATGGATTTGCAGCCTGTTTCAGTATCAACCATGAATAGCGCATTTTCTACCTTTTCATTGATCTCGCTGCGGATAAAGCCGGGGTGAATCGTGGTAACTTTGATTGGCGTACCGAGCAAATCTACTCTAATGCCTTCACTCAAATTTGTTAAGGCAGCCTTGGTTGCCGCATACACCGTCATTGCGCGGCGAAACCCGCGCATGGCACTGACCGATGAAATCGTGACTAAGTGACCATGATTTTGGGCACGAAACAATTCCAATGCGGCCTCACACTGCGCAATGGCTGATACAAAATTCGTAGTCGCGGTTTGCTTATTTGCATGAAAATAGCCCGTGCCCAATGGAGCGCCCATGCCCATACCAGCATTGACAATAACTCGGTCTAGGTGACCCAAATCATCTGCAAATAATTTAAATACTTCAAAAACCTGATCGTGGTCATTTACATCCAATGGTCTTATCGAGACCACAATATCTGGACTTATACTGGCGATCTCGGCTTTTAATTCTTCAAGTCGCTCGACGCGGCGCGCGCACAGTGCCAAATTCCTACCCTGTTCAGCATACATTCTTGCCATGGTATAGCCCAAGCCAGAACTGGCCCCAGTTATTAATATGTTTTTTCTATTCATGCCGTACCTGAATCAGTGCGTAAAAAACTAATTACCCTATTTCGATATCCCCAGCAGCGATTGTACTACTAAAGCAAAGATCTTGGGGAAGGTAATGTAAAGGACTTGGACGAGGGAAACCTAGCTATATTCCGAGCGGGATTGTTGGCAGTCAGTCTTGTGATGAACAAATACTCGCTTGAGAGATAGCACCGATGAGGTACTCCATAAGACGCTTAAAACCATGCGATGTCTAAATAAGCGAGCAAGGCTTCAAGCAGTTAAGTTAATTCTTTGGAGAAATCAAATCAGCTAAAGGTTGAAGCTACCCGCATATCTACCACGTCCTTATGTCAACGAAATGTCCCCCCAAGATTTCAATTCCTAGGTTTACTCCATTTTGTTCTGGTCAGTGTCCTCATTTGCGATTTCATCCAATCGCGGCCCATCCAAAAACACATTATTCCTCTCAAAAAACGACATATGTACCCTAAAAAGTTTAATAAAAACCACACACGCGGCTATTAACTTACATAAGCCATTCAAAGTCAACAGATTAGTGTCACTTTTCGAGATATCGTAACATTGTCGATAAATATCATCGGCTTGGCACCTAATTAGCTTAGATTATTGTTGCCAAATTCTCACTTTCGGGACACCAAGTTCAAATTATCCAATCCAACTATCAAACCCAGACTATGCTTTGTTCTTGCCAATCATCAATCTCTTGCTGGCTCATCGGCACATCGGCAAATAGTTTTTCCATTGCCTTAATTATTGTATTTGCACAACGAGTCTTTTTTTCTATTAACTCATCCAAGGTCTCTACTCCTGAGTGCTCTAACAAGCGTGCCAGATAGCTGGTGGGCAGCGCGCTAATCGGTTTTTCAGTATGCCCTAGCAGACGTTCCCACAACTGTTGAATACGCCAAAACTGAATGATTTCAGGTAATTCAGCCAAATCAGTTCCGGCAACAGTTTGCTCAAGCATTTGATCAAAATCAATAATACTTTGTTGGCTGGGTTGTGATTCATGTTGCAAAATCAAACAGGCCGCTAGGTATTCGGCTTGCATTAAGCCACCAGCTCTCAGTTTTGCATTCATATGTTCAAACGATGTTTCCTTTATACGATTAGTAACAATGCGATTCCACATTTTTAAGGCATCACGTAAAAACTGATCTTGTTGACGGGGCTTTTGTACTATTGACGCTTTAATATCGTTGAGCAGCATCTGGGGCATTTTATTGCCCGCAATAACTCTACTGGGCATTAAGGCGATGTGCTCCCAGGTATGAGCACGTTGGTGTTGATGGGTTGTATAGCTATCTATACTAATGGTGGGCGCGCCTGCTCGACCCGATGGCCGCAAGCGGGTGTCTAGATCGTAAACAATACCCTCGCGCATTGGTACTGCGATTGCCGTTCTTAAACGGCTAACATAGCGCGAGGCTGACTCTAAGGAAGTTATCTGCGAATCGAACACAAATATAAGATCTAAATCCGATAAGGGCGACATGCGTTTTAAAGCTACTTTTCCCATACCTATGACTGTGATCGGAACTGAATCCAATTCTAGATGGTTGGCCACAAGTTTCAACGCTAGGTCTAAAGTATGTTCTGCTAATTCCGTTAATGCTAATTGAAACTGATCTACGGCCATAAATCCTTGTATAAAACTTAAATACAGCTGATACAAATGTTCATTGACGAATCGACGTAAGCGTTCAAGTTGCTCGTCGTACCGCTCTGCTTCAACGACATAGCTACTATCA
>CAZJWW010000069.1:0-14199 GCA_964549895.1 uncultured Gammaproteobacteria bacterium | reverse complement strand
TGTATTCTTGGATTGTGGATATGAAACTTTGCTTTTTTGAAACTATTTTTGAAATTTAACTACAAACTACCCGAAATGGTCTGCGTTTGTTATTTGAAGGTATCGTTATGAATAAAATTGCTATCAATGGTTTTGGCCGTATTGGTCGTAATGTATTACGCGCTCTATATGAATATCACGCTAGCGGACAGCTAAGAATTGTCGCTATTAATGACCTAGGTGAAGCCGACATAAATGCCCATCTACTAAAATACGATACAGTTCATGGCGAGTTTAACCAAGACGTTGCTGTTGAAGGCGATTCTCTTTTCGTAAATAAAGACGAAATCAAGGTGTTTTCTGAACGTGATCCCGCGGATTTACCGTGGGCGAATTTAGACGTTGATTTAGTCCTCGAGTGTACTGGGTTCTTTACCACCCGCGAAGGTGCCAGCGCGCATTTAACCGCAGGTGCAAAAAAAGTATTAGTATCTGCGCCCGGTAAGAATTTAGACGCTACGATAGTGTTTGGCGTGAATGATAATGTGCTCACTCAAAGCGATATACTAGTTTCAAACGCTTCGTGCACCACCAATTGTTTGGCGCCGATTGCAGCGGCGCTACATGCCGAAGTTGGCATCGAAAAAGGATTGGCAAATACCGTGCATGCCTATACCAACGATCAACGATTGAACGACGTATACCATACCGATCTGCGTCGTGCTCGAGCTGCCGCACATTCTATGATTCCTTCTAAAACCGGTGCCGCATCCGCCATTGGTTTAGTCGTTCCTGAGCTGGACGGCAAGCTTGATGGTTTGTCTGTACGCGTACCGACGCTCAATGTCTCCTTGCTTGACCTAACGGTCAATGTGGCGCGTGACACCAGCGTAGAAGAAGTAAATACAATCTTGACCCAAGCGGCTGAGAACACTCAAGGTGGTGTATTGAAAGTGAATACTTTGCCATTGGTATCCAGTGATTTTAATCACAATCCCGCCTCCAGCATTGTCGATGTAACGCAAACCAAAGTGTTTGGCAACATGGTAAAAGTCCTTGCCTGGTACGATAACGAATGGGGCTTCTCAAATCGCATGATCGACACCGCATCGCTAATGCTTGAACTGGGTGTTGATAAGAACGTCGATTTAGCTAAAGCGAGTTAACAGACCCTCAAATTAAAGAGATTTTTAGATCTACAACAATTTTTCGTGGAAGGGAAGTATTCAAGCAAGGATGCTATCTTTTTATTAGAGATGAAGTTTACTAGAGATAAATAGTTTTGGCTAAGTAGCACCGTAAAACGCTGAATCGAAAAATAACGGCCCGCGTGGTTTAAAGTTTGTAAAACACCTCATCATAAAATGATCTCTATCTTCATCTGAAGGCGCGTGCTCTGGTGCAAGGTCAAAATCAAATTTTCGATAATAGTTTGGGTTACCTATAAGAACACAGCCCAGCGCACCCTGTTTTTCGATTTGCGCTAAACCTTCCAAAATAAGCTTAGAGCCAATACCGTTACCCTGATATTCCGGCAGCACAGAAACCGGCCCTAAAGCGAACCAGGGTTGTGAATTATCGGATGCTTTCGCGGGCGAAAACGCGATGTGTCCAACCGCGACATCATCTATTAGTGCAACGTCTGACAAAGCAAGCTTGCCCGATTTCCTCAAGCGATCAATAACAATCTGCTCATCGCCGCCTGCATAAGGTTTGCCTCGAAAAGCGATTTCAGTGACGGAGCGAATTGTGTCGTGATCTGAATTATTCTCTTTACGGGTTTTGATTCGCAATGTCTATATAACCTTATTAAGAAAATGTACTCATTACTTGAATTCGAGGAACTCATCGTTTTGTAAAATTAGTACAGATTTATACTAGCTGCAGGCATATGTGATTTTGTTCACCAGGTGGCTATTCCCAGTGGTGATAACCATACAGTAACGGCAATCATCGCACTAATGGTGATTCCATAAGCCCACCAGCGCCACTTCCAGGGTGCTAAAGATACCGCTGACGTGGTTGGTTTAGCGAACGGTACGGCTCGCGGTTTTAGTACACCAAAAACCAGCATAATACACACCCCGATGACAAAGAATATTGCTGCCCAATGGAGAAAGTGCAGCCCATAATCGTTGATCATTTGGGTATAGCCATAGCCGACAAGATAGGTTATTAGAGCAACTTTTGCGCCGATTGAAGGCACGCGTTTGGTTGCCATTCCAACGATCACGATGGTGAAAATAGGGATACTAAAAAGGCCGGCCACTTTTTGAAAGTAATCGTAAAAGCCATCACTGGCAAAATAAATAAATGGTGCGATGATCATGGCTATTATAGCCAGAATAACTTGAGTACCCTTACCCATCGCGATCAATTTCTTGTCATCGACCAGTTCACCCTTCTTTTCTTTGTATGGTTTATAGAGGTTTAACACCGCCATAGTACTCGTGCTATTTAATCCAGAATTAAACGTAGTGAGCGATGCACCAAACATGATCGCTGCCATTAAACCAATTAAATACGCTGGCATCACGCCGGTTACTAGCGCCGAGTAAGCTTCATTGCTTTGGGTTAAGGTAGGAAATATTGCCAGCGCAATCACGCCCGGGAAAACCGTTATGAAAGGTGCGATAAATTTTAACACCGCGCCAAACATCATGCCCTTTTGTCCTTCAATCAGATTTCTAGACCCTAAAGAACGTTGCAAAATATATTGTTCCGCGCCCCAGTAGTTTAGGTTAACCAAAAGCATCCCGGTAAATAAAGTTGTCCAGGGTACCGCATCGTCGGGTCTACCCCACGCATTCATATGATCAGGATGTTTAGTAACCACGTGTTGCCAGCCATCAAGTACATTGCCATCGCCTAAATATCTAAGCCCAAAATACGGCACTAAAATACCACCTAATACCAAGCCAACTCCGTTCAGCGCATCTGATGCTGCAATTGCTTTTAAACCCCCAAAAATCGCATAGGCACTCCCGACAATGCCAATTAACCAAACCAATATCCAGATAGCCGTCCAATACTCAATACCTAACAAACCGTCAATATCAAACATACCGTTTAAAACGACAGCACCGGTGTACAAAACGGGGGGCATCAAATTGATCACGTACGCTAGAAGAAGCAATATAGCCACCCAGCGAGTCACCGTTGGGTCAAATCGTAAACCTAAAAACTCTGGGGTCGTAGTAACACCAAAGCGCAGGTAGATAGGCAATACGAATTCAGAGACTATCGCCATAGCGAAGATGGACGCAAAGCCATACATCATCACAGTCATGTTGCTCAGATAAGCTGACTCGGTTTCACCAACAATTGCAATGGCCGATATATTGGACAAAAATAACGAACCACCTACCAAAAACCAACCTAAATTACGACCCCCTAAATAGTAGCCTTCAACGCTAGCAAGGTCTTCCTTTCGAGTGACCCACCAAGAAATTATTGCAATGGCAAGAGTAACGGTGAGAAAGGTGATAACAGATAGAGTATTCATTGGGTAGACCTGGAAAAAGGAAAGAAATAAAGAAGGTTATGTATTTGATCATCCACGTTTAAATTGCCAATCGCAAACACCAACGGTATTAAGTCGACAAGCTAAGAAATAATATGCGCCGCCGCCTCTGAAAATTGTAAGTTTGAATCTAGTTGGTGAGCCCCATCGAGTATTGACTGATGTGGCGCAAGTTCGACTTCTTTGTTTTTGTAGCGTGGGTCGTCTTGTATTGATTGGTTGTCTCTTCGAAAAAAGGATGAAATCAGAATCAGTCGTGATTGATCTGATAAATTTGGACCCGAGTTGTGCAATGTATTCGAGTGAAAGAACAGAGCATCGCCAGGGCCCATTGTGCAAAGAGTGGTTCCATGACGAGACAGTATTTCATTAACCTTGCACTCATCTGCACCGGCTTGCTCGCCAACGGAACTGTGATCGAGGCGCCCATATTGGTGAGAGTACGGTATCACACTGAGTGCACCATTATCTTTTGTGCAAGCGTCCAATGCGACAAAACAACTGCCCATATCGGATGTCATAAAGCCATCGTCATACCAATAACCGTAGTCTTGATGCCATTCCCACTTACCGCCAACTTTTGGTTCTTTGTTCATCAGCTTTGCATGAAAGAACGATACATCGCCACCGAGCAGGGTAGACATAATTGCATCCATTTTATCTGAACAAGACAGCCGCCCAAACACGTCATCTCCTGGCGTGTACCAAAGCGTTAATCGGCTCTTACGGCCGTCACTATCTAACACCGCATGACTGTGTTGGTTTATTACCGAATCAGAAGCAGCAATAGCTTTTAATCTATTTGCAACATCAAGGTCAACAAAGCCTCGCATAATGGTATAACCAAGTTCATCAAATTCTTTTTTATGAGAATCTATATTCATAGCTCCACCGCAAGTTAGCTCAATTTAGCTCATTAGAGTGCACACGCTAATTAGAAAAATTAAGCTCAGAGTAACATTTTGTTCGGTGATAATCTTACTTTGACCGTGATTATTATTTATCAACGGGTATAAAGATAATCCATGTCGGGCAGTTCTGTTGCAATGTGATGAACCCAAATATAAATATGACTAAATGCAGCAACGACCAGCGCTGCGGAAGAATTAAAAGCGAAGGCGATGGCCCAAAAGTTTAAAAAAGCAAAAACGTACATACCATTGTCAGTGAATCGAAAAATGCCCTTTTTAACGAATGGCATATCTCTGTATTTTGGATCAAAGTGGTCGGCGCCAGAAGCTCTAGTCATACCAAAGTAGCGAACTACACTGTACATCGCATAGACGCCAAGTATGACCAGTACAGTTACGACGATAAAAGCAGTGATAATTGGCAACGCTAGTGATCCACGGTCGTGCCAAGCCAAATTGACCAGCGTGATGAAACGACCCAAGAAGAACAAAACAAAAAATACGAAGAAAGTTTGAAACCCGATCGTTTTTGAAATCACCTTAGATCTTATCTCAAGGCGCCACGCCAACCAAACGTATATTTGATGAGTGATCGGCGTAATGACCGCCGTCCAAAAAAGCACTGGTATTGGTTTTCCTAGAAAATTCCAAACCAGTGCGACTATCAGTATAAGAAACACAAGACTTGCAAAATGAAATTGCTGTCCACACCATATACTGGGTACTGTTTTTTCCATTTTATTAATCGCTATGTTATTTTTAAGAATGAATTCTCAAAGTAAGCAACGATTTGCTGCATAATTACGGCTTACAATTTTAACTATACTATCTGCTATGCGACTATCCTTTCTAATTTTTGTAGTTATGACTTATACGTTTACGGTTTCGTCAGTCCAAGATGTTATGGCTGCCGAGCAAGAAGCCGTTGTGGAGCAAAATCCGGTGGTGGTAGTTCGTAACCCCATTGCTGGACCGTTTCAGGAAAAATTTCTTGAGCAAATCCAAATGCCAGACGGTTTTAAAATCGAATTGGTCACTGATCAAACGCCCGGTGCTCGTTCCATGACAATGGGCGATGATGGAACTCTATTTGTTGGTACTCTTGGAAAACGCTCTGATGCTAAAAGACTTGGCGATGTATACGCTGTGACCGGTGTCGAAGATGACTTTGTTGCGGACGAGGTAATAATCGTCGCCAGCGATTTGTTTATGCCTAATGGCGTAGCATTTAGAGATGGGGCTTTGTACATTGCTGAGCCAAACCGACTACTTCGTTATGACGGCATCGAAGGGCGTCTGTCAGAACCACCCACAGCGGTTATGGTTAATGATAGTTATCCATCAGATCGACATCACGGCTGGAAGTATATTGAGTTCGGTCCGGATGGACGTATTTATTTACCCGTTGGTGCGCCTTGCAACATTTGTGAATCGAGCGAAGAGTATGCCGTTATAACGAGTATTAAGGCCGATGGCAGTGATAAGCGTATTGAGGCCAGGGGTATTCGTAATACAGTGGGCTTCGATTGGCACCCGCTGACTAAGGAATTGTGGTTTACTGATAATGGTCGAGATTTATGGAGTGATAACTTGCCACCCGAGGAGTTAAACCGCGTTAGCGAACGCGGTCAGCATTTCGGTTATCCTTATGAATACGGCAAAGGTCATCGCGACAATGTCTTTGATGTGCCTGAAATTGAATTCCAAGAAGCGGCGCTTGAACTGCCCGCTCATACCGCACCATTGGGGATGACCTTCTACACTGGCGATATGTTCCCAGAGAAATACAGGAATAATATTTTAATACCGCACCACGGTTCTTGGAATCGCTCTGAGCCTGCGGGGTATTACATTAGTTTTGTGTCGGTCGAAGATAATAAAGCGCAACCGCATGAAGTGTTTGCCAAGGGTTGGTTACAAGGTAAAGAGAATTGGGGTCGCCCAACCGACTTGCTGGTACTCGCCGACGGTTCGCTGCTTGTGTCAGATGATCAAGCTGGCGCAATTTATCGTATCTCTTATGAATCCAACTGAAAGGAAGCTTACTTGCAAAGCGCCAGCATTGCCGCCTGCGCGAATCACTTTCAAAAACCTACAAATACTCTTGCGCATAAACACTGGCGCCCAGTAACCCTGGATTCTTATGCGTTATCAACCATGTGGGTGTAGCTTGCATTAAGTGTCGATGTCGACCTTTATTTTCAAATCCAGCGCGGAAGTCGCTATTGCTTAATTGCTGAGGGTAGCGTTGCGCGATGCCTCCGCCGATAAAAATACCGTCGAAGGCGCCTAAAGTAAGTGCCAGATCACCCGCGACTTGGCCGAGAATTTCAAAAAATAGTTCGAATGTTTGTTGGCATAGTGGGTTTCTAGCATTAACCGCGGCATTGGCAATATCGGCGGCGCTTAAGCTGAGGTTTTCTTGATTACTAATTTGGCACAATGCTTCATGGATATTAACGATGCCTGGCCCGGATATTAGGCGTTCACAAGATACTCGATCATCGTACTTATTGTGTAGGTACTTAAGTATTTCTACTTGTCGATTATTCTCGGGTGAAAACCCAGCGTGACCTCCTTCAGTAACGCTGACAAATAGATCACCGTTTCTTTGATTTAAACCAGCGATTCCTAGGCCACTGCCTGGCCCAATAATGCCAACGGTAAAATCGTGTTTAGAATCAAACTTCCAGCTGCCATTGATCGACTCAAAACCATCTTCGCCGTTGTCACCCTCGTCTATGGCGTTGAGGCGAACTAAGCTATAGGCGATAGCTTCAAAATCGTTGAGGAGTTTAATTTTATTGAGCTGGTATTGCTCACTCAGTTTGGAACAGTCGATTTTCCAATGATTATTGGTGAATTCGACCCTGCCATTATCAATAGGGCCAGCAACGGCAAAGCAGATTCCACCGAGCTTCTGTATTTTATGCGAGCGCAAGTAGGCATCAACGGCTTCTTCGAAAGCATCAAAATCTGCGCATTGTAATGTTTGCGCTGAATTAAAGAACGGGGCATGTTGATGGCTGAGCGCAAATCGGGCGTTGGTACCGCCGATGTCAGCAATCAATATTGAATCTTGATGTGATTTTTTCATTGAGTATATTTTAGCAATATCGAAGTATTTCGGTGTAACCTTAGCCTGTTATAAATACGCACTTAATAATGACTTATTATGTGCTTTTTATTACATTCTAATAGTTGAAATAAAACAACATTATACATAAAATATGTAAATAAATTACATTTATGATGAATTTATATGGCTCTATTTTGAACCTGTTTAATCAGAAATGGTTGGAGAAATAAATGCTCAATATCTGCAATATTGTAATCGTCGGTGGCGAAGGTGATTTAGCTTTCAGAAAGCTATATCCTGCGCTATTTAGCTTGCACAAGGAAAACTTACTGGCGGATTGCACCAAGGTGATTGGCTTTGGGCGTGGCAAGTTGACGCCTGAAACGTTTATCTCAACCATGCGTGAATGGACTGAGAACAGTGACTATGTAAAAGAAGTGGATGACGCCGTTTGGAAAAGTTTTTGCAAGCGCATAGTACATTTTGTTGGCGATGCTACGGATATAGATGATCTTAAACGGCTGCGTAAGGAAGTGGGCGATGAAGAAATGGTGTTTTACCTTTCAACTCCGCCGTCGATTTTCGCACCGATCTGCGAAGCCATGGGTGCGGCTGGTGTTGTCACTGACTCTACTCGCTTAGTGGTAGAGAAACCCCTAGGCAGCTCTGAAGAAACGTTTGGGCATATTAACGACACTCTGTTTAAAACCTTTGCCGAACACCAGACTTACCGAATCGATCACTACTTAGGTAAAGAAACCGTACAAAATCTATTGGCTTTGCGTTTCGCTAATATCTTTTTTGAGCCTTTGTGGAACCGACATTACATTGACCATATTCAAATAACCGTAGCGGAGAGTGTGGGTGCCAGTGGACGTTGGAATTACTATGATGAATCTGGCGCGCTGCGCGACATGGTACAAAACCATTTGTTACAGTTGGTGTGTTTGGTCGCCATGGAATTTCCGGCACGTAATCGTGCCAATGATATTCGTGATGAAAAACTTAAAATAATACGTTGTTTAAAACCGATAGACGCCAGCAACGTACAAACTAAAACCGTGCGCGGTCAATATACCGAGGGCTCGATTGGTAAAGAGTTGGTGCCTTCCTATATGGAAGAAGATGACGCCGTTGGTAGTTCATCGAACACCGAAACCTTTGTCGCGATAAAAGCTGAGATTGAAAATAATCGCTGGCAGGGTGTGCCTTTGTATCTGCGCACCGGTAAGCGCATGGAGAATCGCTACTCTGAAATCGTTATTCAGTTCAAGCCAGTGGTATTTCGTTTTATTGATGTTGATCCAAACGCCATCAATAACAATTCATTAGTTATACGCCTGCAACCAAATGAAGGTATTCAGATGAACCTAATGAATAAAGTTCCAGGTTTGGCTGAGAGTAATTTATTGCAAAACGTCGGTTTAAACTTGTCGTTTGAAGAAGCCTTTGAAGAACACCGTAGCCCAAGTGCGTATGAACGCTTGATGTTAGATGTGACTCGCGGCGACCAAACGCTATTTATGCGTTCTGACGAACTGCGTGCTGCGTGGCGCTGGGTCGACGGTATTATTGATGGCTGGGAACAAACCAAACAACCCTTAAGCAAATATAAAGCCGGCTCAAATGGGCCTGACGACTCTTTAGGTCTTTTGATGCAAGATCAACGCAAATGGCAGGATTTTGATGCAGGCTAACTATTCATGGAACGAAGCAGAATCTCCGTCAGCACTCGCAGAACAATTGGCAGATCGGCTCGTTGCGCAAATTAATCAGAGCATAGAGTCGACCGGCATCGCTACGATGGCCGTGTCGGGTGGTTCTACTCCCAAGCCTTTGTTTAGAACGCTGGCTAAACGAGAGGTGGACTGGTCTAAATTGGTGCTTACCTTGGTCGATGAGCGCTGGGTACCACCTGGCCATGAATTATCCAATGCGTCTTTTGTACAAAAGCATCTGCTCGATGATTTACCAGATACCGCTACCTTTGTGCCTCTTTATGTTGAGAATAAGAGTGTTGAGAACGAGAACGCAGTGACGGATTCTTTGTCTGAAATATTAAACAATTATTGCGTAGCAACACATTCTGAACCAGCTAATCCGCGCAATTTCGATGCGGTGATTTTGGGCATGGGCGACGATGGACACACCGCTTCTTTTTTTCCAGATGCCGACAACATCGCTGACTTAGTGGACGCGCAAAATTCAAATTATTTGCTGAGTTGTGAATCACCCAGTACACAAGTGCAACGTATCACTTGGAGCTTGCCTATGTTACTCAACACATCGCTACTGGCATTGCATATCACTGAGCAGAAAAAGCGTCAAGTTTTTAACTCAGCTACAAAAGCGGGTAGCGCCCATCAACTACCCATTCGCAGCGTGATTTTTCAAGAGCACACGCCATTGAATGTTTACTATTCTGATTAAAACTTTGGGCCGACTAAATAGAAATTATGACCACTATTAAACAAATTACCGATACCATTATTGAGCGCAGTAAAGCCAGTCGCGCTGAATATTTGACCATGATTGATGAGATGCGTAATCAACCACCGGCCCCTGACAGACTGTCTTGCAGTAATTGGGCGCATGTGGTTGCCGCTGAATCTGCAGCCGACAAAAAGGCTATTCCAGCTGGTCAGGGCGCTAACATCGGTATTGTTACCGCATACAACGACATGCTGTCTGCGCATCAACCTTATGCCAGCTATCCCAATATGATAAAGCTCACCGCGCGTAGCCATGGCGCTACTGCGCAAGTTGCCGGTGGAGTGCCAGCCATGTGTGATGGCGTTACTCAGGGTCAACCCGGTATGGAGCTCAGTCTGTTTAGTCGTGATGTAATTGCTATGGCGGCGGCTGTGTCGCTATCGCACGATGTCTACGATGGAATTATGTGTCTGGGCGTGTGTGATAAAATTGTGCCAGGTCTCGTTATTGGTGCGCTACAGTTCGGCCATTTACCGGCTATGTTTGTGCCCGCAGGGCCAATGCCATCGGGTATTCCAAACAAACAAAAAGCGGCAGCCAGGCAAAAATTTGCCAGCGGTGAAATCGATAAGGCTACGTTATTAGAAACGGAAAGTGCTTCATATCATAGTGCAGGCACCTGCACATTTTATGGCACAGCTAACACCAACCAAACCTTAATGGAAGGCTTAGGCGTGCAACTCGCAGGTACGTCGTTTGTTAACTCGGGCACTGAGCTGCGCAACGCTTTGACCCAAGAGTCGGTGGTTCGTTTATTAAATCAGACCAAAAAGGGTTCTGAATACCGTCCATTAGCCGAGGTAATCACAGAAAAGTCGGTGGTTAATGCCATGGTTATGATGATGGCAACTGGCGGCTCTACTAATTTAACCTTGCATTTAATTGCCATGGCTGCGGCCGCTGGCATTCAAATTAATTGGCAAGACATGGATCGTATTTCGCGCATCACACCACTGTTGGCTCGGGTATACCCAAATGGTCATGCTGATGTTAATCATTTTGAACAAGCGGGTGGGCTGGCCTATATTGTTAATCAGCTGCGCGTCGGTGATTTGATGAATGAAGATGTGGTTAATGTTATGGGCCAAGATCTGGACGCCTACGAATGTAAACCACAACTAGACGACGAGAAGCTTCTTAGTTGGTCTGACCCTATTAGCGAAGCGGGTGACAAAGAAATTTTGGCTTCGGTTGCCAAGCCATTTGCGCCAGAAGGTGGTATGCGAATGGTGTTGGGAAATCTTGGCACCGGTGTTGTTAAGGTCTCCGCCGTAGAGGAGCAATATCAAACCATAGAAGCACCCTGCAAGATTTTCGACACGCAAGTTGGTTTGAAAACTGCCTTTGATAATGGCGAACTCGACTGTGATCATATTGCCGTAGTACGGTTTCAGGGTCCAGCGGCGAATGGTATGCCAGAACTGCATAAACTCACGCCTTACTTGGGTATTTTGCAAGACAAAGGTTATAAAGTAGCGTTACTTACCGACGGGCGTATGTCCGGTGCATCTGGCAAAGTACTGTCCGCGATTCACATTAGCCCAGAAGCAAAGAACGGTGGTTTGATAGCCTATCTACAAGACGGTGATGTTTTGAAAATTGACTGTCAAAATGGGGAAATATCGTCCAGCGTAAGTGAGACTGAGCTACGTAAACGTGAACCCGCGCAAGCCCCTAAAATGGCACATACTTTAGGTCGTGGCCTGTTTAACAACCTGCGTTCCGCGGTCAGTGCATCTACCTCAGGTGCTTCAATTTTAACTTAGATTTTAAACAACTTTTTAATTTGGTTTTTATTTTAGCTCATAAATAGAAGAAGAAAATTATTATGGATAAATTAGTGAAAGTAAGTGAATTAGTCATCGGTCAAAAAGTTGTGCCGGTAGTGGTTATCGAAAACGAAGAACAAGCCATGGCAATACCCCAGGCCTTACTGGACGGTGGTATCAATGTTATTGAGATTACCTTGCGGCACCCTTATGCGCTGCAGGCTATTGAGTTAATTAAAAAAGAGTTTCCGCAAATGGTCATCATGGCTGGTACGGTCTGCACCGCTGACCAAATGCGGGCATCTGTTGATGCTGGTGCTGGCAGCATTGTGAGCCCAGGTATTACCAATAGCTTATTGACCGCGGCTCGAGAACTGAACATTCCATATCTGCCCGGAGTAGCCACTGCATCCAATATTTTGCAGGCTGGAGAATTTGGTATAAAGGAGTGTAAGCTCTTCCCAGCAACGGTCGTGGGTGGCATCGCAGCTCTAAAAGCATTTGGGGGACCGTTTGGCGATATTCGTTTTTGCCCAACCGGAGGCGTCAGCGCCAGTAATTTTGAAGACTTTTTAGCCTTACCCAATGTGATGTTCGTTGGTGGCAGTTGGCTAGTGCCGAGCAAGTTGGTGGCAGCCGGAGATTGGCAGGGCATAACGCAATTGTGTAAAGCGGTTGATTGAAGTTTAGTTGGTAATACAGTTAGTAAAGTACAGTCGGTAGAGCACAGTTGGTAGAGCATAGTTATTAATACACGGTTGCTCATCCTGAGCGGAGTCAAGGGGTCTCTTAAATAACGCTCTCACGAGTTTAAAGTACTATTGCATTTGCATCGAATGACCGTATATAAATACATCATGGAAATTTTTGGAAAACATTATGTCTGATCTGCACAAGCCTATAGCCATCGTTCTACTGATAATTTTATTTTTGATGTCAATTGTTGGCTGGTACTGGAGTCGTGAACCTGATTATATAGCGTTAGAACCAACCGAAGGTACTGAGCAGCGAGTGATTGGCGCTGCGACCACCGAAATGTTGATCAAAACGACAGAGACTCTTCTCAATAAACCAGGTGGATACATAAGTAACGATTACGCACCACCAGGAATCTTTTTAGATAATATTCCAAACTGGGAGTTTGGTGTACTGCAACAAATAAGAGATCTTGCCAAAGCACTGCGTAATGATATGAGTCGTTCGCAATCTCAGTCAGTTGCTGATAAGGATTTGGAAACCGCCGAGCCGAAGTTTAATGTTGATAGTGATGCGTGGATGTTTCCATCGGCTGAGGGTGAGTATGAGGATGGCGCTAAAGCCTTACAAAAATACCTCGACCGCTTAAAAGACGTATCGCAACGTAATGCTCAATTTTATAGTCGCGCGGATAACTTAAACGAGTGGCTTAATTTAGTAGAAAAACGCTTGGGCTCATTGTCACAACGACTCAGTGCTGCAAAACCGCAAAAACGTTCTAATACTGATCTTGACGGTGATGTCAGTGCGGAACAATCCACGCCGACGCCATCGGAAGTAGTGAGCAAAACTCCATGGACCAAGATTGACGATAATTTTTATGAAGCGCGTGGTACGGCTTGGGCTTTAATTCAATTTATGCGCGCTGCTGAAATTGATTTCAAAGCGGTATTAGAAAAGAAAAATGCAATGCCTAGTTTTCGTCAAATTATTCGAGAGCTTGAGGCCACGCAGCAACCGTTACGCAGCCCCATTATTCTTAATGGCAGCGGTATGGGTATGTTTGCTAATCACTCATTAGTAATGAGTTCGTATATTAGTAGAGCGAATGCGGCGATGGCTGATTTAAGAACTTTACTATCGGATGGTTAAAGGCTTTTCGTTAAAACCGGGCTCCGGGCTGGCTTTTTGTTAAAACCCGTTCAATGCCATCGGCTGATTCTAGTTTGAGAAAATCGCTAATAAATGATGAGCGGTCCTGCATTTACTTCATGCCTAATTAATCGATGGGTTTCAGGTGTTCCGCGAATAAGGCGCTATTATCTACGTAATGCTTGGCGCCTTCAGCTAGCAGCTTAATGGCTTCTTCTGGCAAACTTTTCACAACTTTAGCGGGTGAACCCAATGCCATTGAACCGTCGGGTATTTCCGTGCCTTCGGTTACCAGCGCGTTGGCGCCAATAATACAATTTTTACCGATTTTGGCGTGGTTTAAAATTACTGCATTGATGCCAATTAGAGAATTTTCCTCAATCGTACAACCGTGCAACATTACCTTGTGACCAATGGTGCAATTAGGCGCTATATTAATGGGGCAACCGGGGTCCACGTGCAGTACGGAGCCATCTTGTATGTTGGTGTTTTCACCAATCGTAATCGTGTCATTGTCAGCACGGATTGTGCAATTAAACCAAACGCTGGCATTTTTCTTTAGCACAACATCGCCAATAATAGCTGCGGAAGGCGCTA
>CAZJWW010000068.1:0-14216 GCA_964549895.1 uncultured Gammaproteobacteria bacterium | reverse complement strand
TTTAAAAAATGAATTCTAATGAGTAGTAGCACCAAATTTCAACCTTTATACGCTCAGGTTTATGACCTGTTAGTAGCTCGTTTAGTCAATGGCCAGTGGAAGCCCGCAAAACCGCTACCCAGCGAATTCGCCTTAGCCGAAGAATTGGGCGTGAGCCAAGGTACAGTGCGCAAAGCTCTTAACCAAATGGAAAGCGAAAAGTTATTAGTACGCAAACAAGGTAAAGGCACTTTTGTGGCCGAGCACACACAAGAAAGCTCCTTATTTCGTTTTTTTCGCTACAGAGAGCCTGGTGGAGACAGTGTTATTCCTGAAACCAAAGTAATCTCAACCAGGCGACGTGATGCACGCCAAAATGAAATTAAGGCGTTGAGTTTAACTCAAGACATCGGCGTTGTTGAAACCACCAGACTAAGACATATAAATGGTCGCCCTGCGATTTTCGAAATGGTGTTACAACCGCTCAGCATCTTCCCTGATATCGACAAAGAAAAAAACTTGCCCAATTCTCTTTATACTTTGTATCAAGAAAAGTATGGCGTCAGTATCGTCGAAGTTCGTGATGAATTGCATGCGGTACAACTCAACGAGGAACAAGCCATCCACTTGGATGTGAGCGCCGGTAGCCCAGCTTTAATGACCGAACGTTCTAGTATAAATATAGATGGTAGCGTGGTTGAATGGAGTCAAGCTTATTGCAGCACAGAACATTTTATTTACTCCGTCACTATTCGTTAATTCGACCAATAGATTTTAATGAACGTTCTTACTTCCATATTGGCTATGGCGACACCCGACTGGAATTCTATCGAAGCCACGATAGTGTTAAAAAACCAAGCTCAACTCAAAGACAATGAACTGCATTTGCAAACATCCGATGGTGTGCTGTGTATCTCATTATGTGACTTTGGTATGCGGATTAAAAGCCAAAATCAACGCGACTATGATTATGGCTTGCTACTAGAGCAGCCTGTAAAGCAGACCATTACATTCACTCAACATAATGATGAAAGCTGTATCGAAAGCCGCACACAATCTTTAAAAATACGCCACTCACCGTTTAGCTTTGAACTAATGGACAAAGCTCAAAACCGCGTAATCCATTCATCCAATGATGGTCACTTTGTGCGACGTCATCGCGTGCCACCATTAGCCAGAGTTGAAAACGGTTGGGTATTTTCAGTCGCTCTCGCTTCTGATGAAGCAATTTATGGCTTAGGCGAAAAATGGGGCAGCCTAAATAAACGCGGGCAATTGGTGCGCTCATACAATGTTGATGCACTTGGCGTCAATGCCGAAGTTTCGTATAAGAATACGCCGTTTTGTTGGAGCCCTGACGGATGGGGCATATTGACACATACTCCTGCTCCGGTTACTCACGCTGTGGGCGAGCCTAATTGGTCACAACGCAGCTACTGTGCTTTTATTGAAGATGAAATATTAGATGTTCTAATCTTCAATGCCAGCGCCATGAAGACTTCTCCAAATACTGATCATGCCGACAATAATGGCGCTAAAATTATTGAGTCCTATACACAACTGACCGGTCGTGCCCCCATGCCACCACTTTGGAGTGCAGGGGTTATCTTGTCAAAGGCTTACTACCAAGACCCAGAAGAATTGTTAGAGGTCGCTCAGCAAGTACGTGACAAAGAAATGCCTTGTGATGTAATAACCATTGATGGTCGCGCTTGGCAAGATACGCAGACGCGCTTCGCTTTTGAGTGGGATGTGTCACGATATCCGGACCCAGGCGCAGTTATCGATAAGCTTAAAGAATTGGATTTCAAAGTATGTATATGGGAGTACCCACTCATTTCAGTCGAACACGATTGGTTTGAGATGTTCGCTGGCAAAGGTTGGTTACTTAAAGATCGACGCACTGACGCGGCTTATCGCTATAAATGGGACCAACAAGCATTTGGCAAGGTGCTCACGCCACTCCCTGATTCCGGAATTGTCGATTTTACACATCCTGATGCTTACGCCTTCTGGCGAGAGGCTCACAAGCCGTTATTCGAACTTGGTATCGACATGATTAAAGCCGACTTTGGAGAACAGCTCGAAGATGACAATATGGTTGCGCATAACGGCGAGAACGGTCATGCGCTGCATAACGTTTATGCGCTGCTTTATAACCAATGCGTTTTTGAAGCCGCCGAAAAGTACGGTCCGTCAGGGCCATTTTTATTTAGTCGAGCCGCCTGGACAGGTAGCCAACGATTTAATAGCCAATGGGGTGGTGACCCACAAGCTGACTGGGAAGGCATGATGGCTAATATCCGTGGAGGCATAAGCTGGGGAACATCGGGTGCCCCGTTTTATGCGACGGATGTTGGTGGTTTTTATAAAGACACTCGCGATGATGCTCTGTATGTTCGCTGGGCTCAAGCGGCGGTATTTTCCGCTCACTTTCGTTTGCATGGCATTGGTCCACGCGAACCTTGGAGCTATTCTTCTGAAGCTAATGCAGCCGCGACCGAGGCATTACAACTTAGGTATCAACTACTACCAGTAATTCAAGAAGCCATGCGCAACGCCGTTGAAACTGGCCTGCCAGTGCAAAGACCCATGGTATTAGCCTTCCCACAAGAACGACAGGCGTGGGGATTTGAAAACCAGTTCATGTTCGGCAAGGATCTATTGGTGGCTCCTTGTTTTAGCCCTCACGGTACGGTGGAGTTTTATTTGCCAACAGGTTCGTGGGCTAGATTTGCACCGAATAAAGGTCACGATAAAACCCTGTACCAAGGTGGTCGTTGCTACACACTAGAGCTAGCACTTGACGAAATCGCAGTGTTTGCGCGACCAGACGCAATGATACCTCTGTGTAATAAACAGTTACAGCACACCTCCCAACTTAAGAATAAAGTCGACGATGCCGCTACTGGCTCCCAAACCTGGACCTGCCCAAATAATTAACAGAGACCTTCTCGGAACCCACCATGGAAACAGCTAATCTAGGCTACACATTGCTCTCTTGCGTTTTCTTTATGAGCTTAGTTGGATGGATTTCTTATCAGCGCACTAAAGGCAGCGTGGATGACAAAGATGGTTACTTTCTAGCGGGCCGAGGCTTAACTGGTACTTTTATAGCAGGTTCCATGTTGCTAACCAATTTATCGGCTGAACAACTCATTGGCTTAAACGGTTCAGCTTATGGCTTTAATATGAGTGCCATGGCGTGGGAAGTAACGGCTGGCTTCGCCACGATTATCATGGCCTTGGTGTTCTTACCAAAATATCTGGCCGGTGCGTTCAGCACGCTGCCAGGCTTTCTGCAAGATCGATTTGATGACGGCGTGCGCCGCATGACCGTCGTCCTTTTTATGGTGGGCTATGGTTTGGTAACAATTCCGTCAATTTTATATTCGGGTTCAGTAGCCGTTCTAAGGTTGTTCGATATTCCTACTTTGCTGCAAATGCCCTATTCGCAGGCGCTTGTTCTAACAGTATTATTGGTCGGCACCATCGGTGCTATTTACGCAGTATTCGGCGGCCTTAAAGCGGTAGTAGTATCCGATACTATCAACGGCATTGGTCTGCTTATTATTGGTTTGCTGGTTCCCACATTAGGTCTCATCGCATTAGGAGATGGCAGTTTTATAAATGGCTTATCGATTGTCACCACACAAGATACTCATAAGCTCAACGCGATTGGCTCGGCTTCAGACCCAGTTCCGTTCGGCACTATATTTACCGGCATGATTCTGGCTAATTTATTCTATTGGGGTACCAATCAATATGTGATACAACGCACCCTCGGCGCGGCCAGTTTAGCTGAGGGGCAAAAAGGCGTATTACTCTCGGGCTACTTCAAAATGCTAGTGCCTTTTATGATGATGCTGCCTGGTGTCATCGCCTTTCACTTGTATACTGGCAGTAATAGTAGCGGCGAAACACAATTAATCTCCATAGATCTAGCGTATCCACAATTAGTTAAGGATGTGCTACCAGTGTATTTAAGTGGTTTCTTCCTAGCCGTGCTACTGGGTGCTGTTTTTAGTTCGTTTAATTCCCTACTTAATAGCGCAGCTACCCTATTTTGTTTAGATGTTTATCAGCCCTTAAAGAAAAAGCCTGTAAGCGATCAGCACCTGATTAAAGTAGCGAAGGTGGCGAGCGTCGTCATAGCGCTATTCTCGTTTGTGGTAGCGCCTTTGTTGCAATTCGCGCCGGACGGGTTGTGGCAAATCATTCGTATTTTTACTGGTTTTTATAATATTCCAGTGATTACTATTGTATTGGTGGGTTTATTCACGCGACAAGTACCTGCTTTTGCAGCCAAGGTTGCAATCATCTTTCATGTCATTGCATACACTCTATTAAAATTTATTTTGTCGATTGAGCTGAACTTTATCCATATTTATGCGGTGTTATTTATTATCGAAGTATCCATCATGCTGATTATTGGTCACTACCGTCCGCTGGATAAAGCATGGACTTTTAGGTCTGAGGCTAAAGTTGATTTAAGTCAATGGCGTTATGCCCTGCCCGCTAGTTCGACCATGATAATGGCGATAATTTTAATTTATTTGTTGTTTTCACCCATCGGATTAGTGGGTGGTATTAGCGGAACTTTTTGGATCGCAACAACGCTATTAATCATCGCCAATTTAATAGTATGCAAATGGACATTGGCACGCTATGACCGTACAGCTGTGGAAAATACTAAAAGCATTAGCTGATTCCCATCTTTAAAAAAACTCACGCCCCGCTAACGGTCAGTACCCACTCTGAAAATGTTAACGGGGCGAAAGTTTAAAACAGCCACATAAAAAAACCCAAGTTTTCTTTAACGGTTCGTGTTGCATCTTGCAGATCCGAACTAAAGTCGTAATACTCTCCTTGAACATCAACCATCGTCAGTTCAACTTCTAGATTGTCATCGAATACACAGACAATATATCCGTCGCGTTTAGTAGTAGTGAGCTTCATAAAAAAAGACCTCCATGTCTTTACTTGAACCTCATTGTAACTTTTCGCAGTATTCTAATCTTCACCCATACGAGGGAGATTTTAGATCGCTACTAGCCTCTCGACTAGTGTCTTATTTACTGTCGTCTTAAGATTACTACTGTCTTAAGACATTAACCCTTTATGTTGAAACCCTTTGTGTTGAATTTGTTTTTAACAGTACAGCACGCCGACCAACCCAGTGCGACATACCACCCAACCACACGTACTGTTAAAAACAAAACTTTCCAACTAGCACCCGCCGTAATTTTAATAATCGTCGTCTAAAAACTCTAAATCATCGCTGTATATTTCATCGACTTCTATTTCGCCGCCGAATAAGGTAGCGAGTTCGGAAGCAATTGCATCGTCACTAATATCATCTAAAATGGTTTCGCCAGAACACGTGCTTGTACTAAGCCAAGGTAGTTCTTCTGTGGCAATATTGAATCTATCCATCAGTTACTCCTGCGCTATTAACGCTGACCGTTATCTTAAGTAGCTTTACAGATGCTGGTGGACTTCTGCGGCAGACGCTGGTGGGCCCCTGTACTACCGTTTTATATTTTAGTTAAAGCTAACTGCTCTTTAACCTTCGATGGAATTAATATACGGATTACGATGGAGTTTAATAATGGGCCTTCGTACAAACTTAATATGGCCTTAAGTCGCATAATTTTCGGCCAAATCAGAAGTCGCTTGATGCCAAGGTCCTTAAAACCTGTAAATAGCCGCTAACAGTCCAGTTTTACTGATGTTTGAGTAAAAAAGTGTGTCTTAAATCGCAAGTACTTTTCTTAGGAATCCTACCTAAAACTCCAAATTCTGGGCTTCAATTAAATGCAGTAGATAAATATCTCTAGAATGATGTGTCAGCCAGAAAAGGTATCGGAAGCTGAATCCGGACCTAAACGGATTAGCCGACTGTCATCAACGGCAGCTTGACGGTGATAAACAATCGCTTGATATTCTTTACTAGTGACCATTTCAAGAAAGGCTGCTGCATTCGGGTACTGAGCAATAAAAATCTTATCCCAATGCTCACATCCTGGACCAATCAACAAAGCTTCTGGCCTACCGCGCCAGAATATTGTGCCTCCTACCCGCTTAAAAATTGGCCCGCTTTCTTTTCCATAATTACTATAGGCCTCTGCACCGCTAGCTTCGCGACCGTCTTGGTAATTGGCCTCACTACGCAACCGAATCATGTTCAACATCATTATTGGCGTATCGCGCGGTAAGTTTTTAAATTCATCAAACTGATCTCGACTTGGGTCAATATTATTACTGTGATTACTAGTGGCTCGATGTTCGTTGTTCATGGCATTTACAAGAATAATAAGAAGTCATTTAAAATAGCACAGTATTGTAATTTCTAGTGATGCTTTAGGGGTTTTTCAAACTAAATATTTCACTGCCGTAGAAAATATGCTTATATAGCCAAACGTAAAATTTTAGAGAAATAAGAATCATGAAAAGCCTAATGATGAATCAAGCTCTGTCGATTACTTCCATAATGGAATTCGCAGAAAAAAATCATCCTTCTCAAGAAATAGTTTCATTGACTGGTGAAGATAAGATTCATCGATTTAGCTACGCTCAAACATTTACGCGAGTTCGGCAACTGGCTAATGCTTTGACTGGCTTGGGCATTCAACAAAGTGACAGGGTTGCCACGCTTGCCTGGAATGACCACCGGCATTTTGAACTTTATTATGCGGTTTCATGTATGGGTGCTGTTTGTCACACCGTCAATCCACGCTTGTTTGAAGAACAGATCACCTACATTGTTGGCCATGCTGAAGACAGCTGCCTATTTTTTGATCCTGATTTCGTACCCTTAGTCGAATCTATACAGGAGCAAATGCCAACGGTAAAAAAATTCGTCATCCTATGCAGCGAAGACGAAATGCCAGAAACATCTCTGGATCAAGTATATTGTTATGAAACACTCATTAATGCCGAATCCAATGAATTTGATTGGCCTGAGCTGGACGAAAATACCGCAAGCTCGCTATGTTACACCTCTGGTACTACCGGCAATCCCAAAGGCGTTCTCTACAGCCATAGAAGCAACATTTTGCATTCGTATGCCAGCGCATTACCTGACGCAATCAATCTGTCCTCGGTTGATTCCGTGCTACCCGTCGTACCCATGTTTCACGCCAATACCTGGGGGCTAAATTACAGCGTACCTATGGTGGGGGCTAAATTTGTATTGCCTGGCTCTAAGGCCGGTGATCCGCCGATGCTGACCAAGCTGATTAATGAAGAAAAAGTAACTGCGACCGCTGGCGTCCCTACCGTTTGGCTAGCCTTGTTACAATATCTTAAAGAATCTAAACAAACCTTGAGTTCTTTACAAAGAGCGGTGGTAGGCGGTTCAGCCTGCCCGCCAGCGATTATGGATGAATTTTTAGATGAACACGGTGTTGACACAATCCATGCATGGGGTATGACTGAGTTGTCTCCCTTGGGTACATTATTTTCCCCCAAACCTGGCTATGATGAACTTTCAAAGAAAGAGCAACATGCCGTCAAAGCAAAACAAGGTCGCGCTATCTACGGTATGAATCTCAAAATAACGGATGATGACGGCAATGATTTACCTTGGGATGGCAAATCATTTGGGTCTCTAAAAGCCAAAGGTGGTTGGGTATGTGATGGCTATTACAAATTAGAACAAGCCGATGAAACAGACGGGTGGTTTGACACTGGTGATATCGCCACCATCGACGAAGCCGGTTATATGAACATTGTTGATCGTGACAAAGACGTTATTAAATCTGGAGGCGAGTGGATAAGCTCCATTGAGCTGGAAAACGTAGCGCAAAAACATGAATTAATTCAAGAGGTTGCTGTGATCGGCATCAATGATCCCAAGTGGGGCGAACGACCCATATTTGTAGTGGTACTAATGGACCCAGCGAACGCTAACGATAAAGTCAAACAAGATATATTAGATTTTATGATCGGCAAAGTCGCTAAATGGTGGATCCCCGAACGAGTCGAATTCGTAGATTCAATACCCCATACGGCCACGGGAAAAATCAGTAAGCTGGACTTACGAGAACGGTTTGCCTAATTTCACCGCGCTGACAGACATTAGGAAAAGCGTCCATAGTGAAAACACTGTTAAAAAAAGGACTATAAAAGAAAAGTCTAAGGACTGGCAAACCATTCACGGCCCTTAAGCATGGCATTCCAATATACTGACGGCAGCACATTAGCTTTAAGATGCCAGGCAAAACGGCTAGGTTTAGTACCTTCGTTCATCCAAGTAGGAAATGTAGGTACGAGTTTGCCGCCGTATGCAAATTCCGCCAAAACAATTTTGCCGTTCTCTACCGTCAGTGGACATGAACCGTAACCATTGTATTCAACGCGGGCGCTAGACCCGCTCATCTGATTAATAATATTTTGTGCTACCACGGGCGCTTGTTTTCGTGCCGCGGCCATGGTTTTCGCATTCATAGTATTCATCACGTCACCCACGCCCCATATATTTTCATGCTCGGAATGCTGCAAACTAGCCGAGTCGACGCTTAACCAACCTGCTTCGTCACTCAGTGAGCTATCGCGAATAAAATCGGGGGCACGCTGTGGCGGGCATACATGCAAAAAATCAAATTCTTTGACAACAGTTTCTTCACCGGCTTTGAATGTAGCTGTTTTGGCCGATCCATCGACCGCGATTAGATTGTGAGTAAAGTTTAAATCAGCACGATACTTCTCCATGTACTCCATCAATGCTGGCACGTAGTCCGCGACCCCAAAGAGTACTGGGGCAGCATTGTAAAAAGACACCTTAACGTCGTCTAACAGATTTTGTTTAAACCAATGATCGGCAGACAAGTAAAGTGCTTTCTGTGGCGCACCCGCGCATTTGATGGGCATAGGTGATTGTGTAAACACAGCATTGCCCTGTTTCAAATTCTGCACTAACTCCCAAGTATAGGGAGCTAGGTCATAACGATAATTTGATGTAACACCATTCTTACCAAGCGCGTCTTCAAGGCCATCAATTCCACCCCAGTCGAGTATTAAGCCTGGCGCTACAACCAGCTGTTGATAGCCGATGCTTTGACCGTCATCCAGCAGCACAGAATCTTCTTGTGGTTTGAATTCGGTGACCGACTGACTAATCCAAGTAGTACCTGTAGGGATCAGATCGGCAGTTTTGCGATGCGTATCCGACGCTTGAAAGATACCGCCACCGACCATCGTCCATCCAGGCTGATAATAGTGATCCTGTGACGGATCTATTAGCGCGATGCTTAAATCGGCTTGGCGTTTTAATAAGCTACTGGCGGTCGCTATTCCTGCTGAGCCAGCGCCGACAATAACAACATCAAATGACTGCGTAGAGTTTTGCTCATTCATTGGCTTTATCTTGGTTAGTGGTTGAATCGATTGTATGTTCGGCCGATGGCTGCTTTAGTCCCTTGATTGGCGTTTTCAGATAGACCGTTTCGTTGTCTTCCGCTTCAGGAAAGTATCCTGCGCGCATATTAACTTGTAGTGAGGGCATTATCAGTTGCGGCATTCGTAGCGTTGCATCGCGAGCTTCACGCAAGCTCACAAACTCATCTTCAACAATGCCGGTCTTAACATGTATATTATCAGCTCGTTGTTTAGCAATGGTGGTTAAGCTGCGCGCCTCTAGCCCTTCGGGCGGATAGTCGTGGCACATATACAAACGCGTTCCTTCAGGCAAACTCAATATCAATTGTATCGATTTATATAACTCCCGTGCATCACCTCCAGGGAAATCCGCTCTGGCAGTACCCGCATCCGGTTGAAACAAAGTATCACCGACAAACGCGGCATCGCCAATCACATGCGTCATACAAGCGGGAGTGTGTCCCGGTGTGAGGATTGCTTGACCTTGTAATTCACCAATCTTATACGACTGTTGATCCTTGAACAAAATATCGAATTGGCTACCATCTCGCTGAAAGCGTGTACCTTCATTAAACAGTTTGCCGAACTCTTCTTGCACCAATGTGATCATTTCGCCAATACCGATTTTGCCGCCTATTTGTTCTTGAATATAGGGTGCGGCTGAAAGGTGATCGGCGTGAACATGCGTCTCTATCAACAGTTCCAGCGAAAGGTTCTTTTTCTTAATTTCAGAAACTATTTGATCAGCGGATTGATAAGAAATACTGCCCGAGGCTTGATCAAAGTCCAGCACGGGATCAATTACCGCGCATGCCGAGGTCCGTGGATCGGACACAATATACGAAAACGTGTTACTCGCTTTGTCGTAGAAGGTGATGACATTGGGTTTAATCATGATTACCTAATATTCCGAGATTCGCTTATTTCGACCTTACATAGCCTAGCTAGGGTCACCGACGGGAAACGCAAACGCGTCGTTAATCAACAGTCTAACATTACCCCCAGTCAGCGTTTTCATAAACGCCACCAATGCCGATATTTCATCGCTATTTAAGCCTAATGGCCTAATCAGGGGACTTAATTGTTTGTTGTATTGGCCACCACGATTATAAAACTCTACCACACTATTCAATGTCAAGAATTCACCATTATGCATATAGGGAGCAGTAATCGCGACATTCCTCAGCGATGGAGTCATATATTGCCATCTATCTTGCGGGTCCTGAGTCACCTCATACCGACCCACGTCATTGATTTTTTCGCCGCCCACCTGTCGAATCAACGTTTGCTCAACTTCTGCAGTTAATCCTGGCGCAAGCTGAACCGTTACCTTTTCAGGGCTACCTAACATAGACGCCTGATAACCTACGCCGGTATTATGTAATTGTTGATCGGTAAACATCGCAGTATTCTTCCCGATGAGGTGACAGGATTTACAACCAGCCTTACCATTAAATAATTCAAATCCGGCTATTTCTTGACTATCCAATGCTTGGGTATTTTTATCAAAATACCAGCGATCAAATTGTGAGTTGCCTGTTACCAGAGACTGCTGATATTGAGCCAGCGCTTGCCCCACATTGATCATATTGGCTTGCTCACCAAAGGCCGCATTGAACTGTTCTCGATAATCCTGATCATCCATTAACTGCTCGATAACTGATCCAACAGAGGGGTTGTTCATTTCATTTGGCGCTAACAGAGGCGACCAAACTTGTTGAGATAATTTCCCCTCACGAGCATCGGCAAACAACCTTGGCTTAAATACCACGTTAAATAGGGTTGGAGCATTACGCTGCACAGATCGACCCTCAAAACCAACGGGGCGCTTTAGCTCATTATTAGTAAAGCCTTGCTCTGGAATATGACACATTGCGCAGGACATGGTTTGATTGCGCGACAAACGCCGATCAAAAAACAATTTGCGCCCTAGAGCTATTTGTTTCGCATCTGGTGAAAACTCTTGAAAGGCTTTAGGATCAGGCAAACCCAATTGCGTTTCAGAGGCTATGGACAACAGGTCAGCCTCTGTACCCTGGCGGTTCTCTAAACTTAAGGAATCAGTTTGGTATTCGCTAGACTCGTAACCACCTTTGTGATCGCCCGGCCCGATACGAACATCGTCTGCGACTGAATTGCGTATTGTAGATACAACAAAGAGCAAGACCAGAGCGAGTTTTAAACAGACTAGCCCTCTCATTGGCCTTACTCGTCGCTGAGATCAGCTACAGCTTCGTCACTCTTTATAGACCCTAGATGATGATTTACAGATCCTAGATGATTTGAACCGGGCTGTTCCATTATCAAGGTCTTAATATCGTTAACAAGAATGTCAGGATGTAAAAAAGACAGGCTGTAGATATTGCGAATCTGTTTCTCAGTATCAATCAGAAAAACTCGTAATATATGAGAGAATTTACCCTTACCATCTTCGCTGGTCTTATCCCTTACAACGGATTGCTGGTAAGCTGAAAGAATAGGTTTAAGCTCAGTTTCCGATTTCGTCGTTAGAAAGTCCCAATCCAAATCAGCATCGCCTAGAATTGATTCTTGATACTCGGCCATCGCTTCGGGAGTATCACCCTGTGGATCAAAGCTGAGCGTTAACAAACGCAGCTGGTCCTGCAATTCAGGTTCCTCAGCGATTCGCTCTGCCACGGTATACAACACCATAGTGGATAGCGGACAGCCGTTCACGTCATCGCAAGTTCGATAGATAAAACTTAGCAGAGTAGGTTTGGCCCCTAAGTACGACTTTAGATCATGAGGAGCTCCCGATGTATCGAGAACTAGCCCTCCAGAAGCGGGTTCTAGTGGTGGCAACTCATAGGTTCCGGCGGCCGGCGCATCAAAATTCAACTTACCCCAGCCTGGGGCTAAAAATACATCTTTGATATTTTCATCTTTTGCAACTTCGGCCTCAGTAGCTGAAGATTCTGGAGCGGCTAGCACCGTAGCGCTCCAGAAAATGCCTAATAAAACTAGCCAGCTTTTCATTGGGCGCCAGATACTTCCTCTACTTGTTTAGCGTCATAGGGTCGGTCTAAACCGTACAATGCGTAAGCACCAAATCGCATCTGATGCGCGCTACCTAATTTTTCAGCTTTGAAATCTACTTCAAATTCAAGTTTGAGTTCGTCGCCATCCCAAGTGTAAGACTTGAAAAACTGTTCATCTTGATCGCCTTTCTTATCCCAATTATCAAGTAGTGACGAAGTAAAGTAGGCGCGTTTGCCATCCCAACTTTGTGAAATCATATTTAATTGAGCACCAATCGTTTTTTCATACACTTGCTTTGGTGCAAACGGATCAGAAACATCGAAGTAACGAGCTTTACCGTCAGTAAAAGTCTGTACCCATAAACCTTTATCATCGGCCGTAATGGATATGTCTACTGGCAGAGGCACTTCGGAGGGGTCGCCAATATCAGCAACTGCTTCGGCTTGCCACTCGCCAGCTTCGTCTTCATAAATGAGCCAAATCTTTGAAGTTAATGCAGTGGTAGTAAAGCAATAGTTGTTGTTTGAACCCCAGGCACAACGCAACTCAAGCGGTGCTCCAGGAACGTCCAACACCTTTTGTGGTTGGCGAGTATGTAGATCCCACATTACTGCCGTATTACCGAATCGCTTCATGGCTTCGGCATCACCCAGCATGGTGCCGAAATCCGCCATATAATTGGACCAACCGGTGAATGATGTAGTAAACATGGCATTACGTCGCGGCATTACTCGCACGTCATACCCATATCCATCAGCAAAATCTCCCGATTTTTCAGCGCCTCGTAGGTCTTGATCAGTGGGGTGCCAATGGGTGGCAATATACTCACCTTTATTAGAGTACTCGACCATCGCGGTTCGACCACCGTGATCCTTGTTGTTGGATAAACCTGTAATCATCATGCGGCCAGCGAGCGCGTAAAACGTGTGTGGGCCAACTACGCCACCACTAGCACTAACAAAGTTATCGATCGTCTTGGATAATGTTGGCTTGGCTGGGTCACTGTGTACATCGAAGATAAATATCTTATTGCTGTCTAAACCGCCAGCCCAAAGAAAACGACGATCATCGCTAAAGCCAGAATGATGAGCCTCATTGCGCCCCCCAACAGACAAAGTATCAACGACTTTGCCATACGCTGGCGACGCAGGGTTAACGTCAATAGTCACTAACTTATCTTGCTCATCACCAAGACCTTCTTCACCTAGGGTCCAAACATAAACAAAATCCTCTTGGCCAACAATTTTGGCCATATAGGGTGACATACAGGTTTCATCAGAATGTGCTGGTGAAACACCACCCACCGCGAAAACTAGGATAATGCTAATTAATTTAAATAAAGTACGTGAATGCATTAAATTTTCCTCCGAAATTACCGCAATTTTTATCAAGAACAACAAGAGATTGCGCCTGAATTTACCCTAAGTCAAGTGAACTTCTTAGCTACAAATGAATTATTAAACACACTTATAGTGTTGTTATATTGTTTATTTGGTCGCGTGTTGCGCCTGTGATGCTTCTATTTTCATCTGATAGATTTCGGATGGAGGCGCGATTGCTCATATCATCCTGATATTCGCCCCTTCGGGGCCGACCTACGGTCGTCCAAATTTGTTCCTTACAAATTTGTTGAACGCGCAACCACTTGATTAAAAGTGGCCGCCTGAGACTATTAACTTAATATAATCAATGATTTATAAGGCTAATTAATTATAACAGCTATTTCTTTAATATCAGTAAGTTAAGCGAGTTTAGGGCAATTTATACAAACTGAGCGGTGTATCTAATTTGTATCTGTTTTAGTAAATAAAGCACGGCAAGCATCTTGAAAAATTCACATCTATTCAATACTTCCC
>CAZJWW010000067.1:0-14228 GCA_964549895.1 uncultured Gammaproteobacteria bacterium | reverse complement strand
GCCATAATATCGGCGATTTGCGTTGCATCAATGGTTTCCCAATCAATCAAACACTTGGTCATCATTTCGACTTTATCGCGATTATCTTCGAGGATCTTTTTAGCGCGTGCATATTCTTCATCAATGATCCGAGATATTTCAGCGTCCACCAAATTAGCGGTTTTTTCACTCATGTTTTTATTAGTCGTAACATCACGGCCCAAAAACACTTCCGACTCATTTTCGCCATAAACACGGGTACCTAAGGCATCACTCATGCCCCAACGGGAAACCATGTTATGAGCCATTTTGGTTGCTACTTCAAAATCATTTGAGGCGCCCGTAGTCATTTGGTTCATAAAGAGCTCTTCAGCGATACGCCCACCCATCAACACAGCAATGCGCGCCAACAGGTAGTCTTTATTATGGCTATAGCGATCTTCTTCTGGCAATTGCATGGTAACGCCAAGCGCGCGCCCACGCGGAATAATCGTTACCTTGTGTACCGGGTCGGTGTTTTCTTTAAGTACCCCGGCCACAATCGCGTGACCTGACTCGTGATAGGCGGTGTTCAATCGCTCTTCTTCTGGCATCACCACAGAACGACGCTCAACACCCATCATTACCTTATCTTTGGCTAGTTCAAAGTCATCCATCTCTACTAGCTTTTTACTAGCACGTGCAGCAAACAAAGCTGCCTCGTTTACCAAGTTGGCTAAATCGGCACCTGAAAAACCAGGCGTGCCCCGCGCAATAATGCCAGCGTCAACGCTTTTACCGATCGGCGTTTTACGCATATGAACTTTTAATATTTGCTCGCGACCACGAATATCAGGTAACGGCACATTGACTTGACGATCAAAACGGCCTGGACGCAATAGCGCTGGGTCTAGTACATCAGGTCGGTTAGTGGCAGCAATCACAATGACACCTTCACCGCCTTCAAAACCATCCATTTCAACCAATAACTGGTTCAAGGTTTGCTCACGCTCGTCGTGTCCACCGCCCAAGCCTGCGCCACGTTGACGACCAACCGCATCGATTTCATCTATAAAGATAATACAAGGTGCATTCTTTTTGGCTTGGTCGAACATGTCGCGTACCCGCGACGCTCCAACACCAACGAACATTTCCACGAAATCGGAACCCGAAATCGAGAAAAATGGCACCCTTGCTTCACCGGCAATGGCTTTTGCTAGCAAGGTTTTACCAGTACCTGGACTGCCGGTCATCAATACGCCGCTTGGCATACGACCACCCAATTTTTGAAATTTAGAAGGGTCTCTTAGAAATTCGACGATTTCCTGTACTTCTTCTTTAGATTCTTCAACACCAGCGACATCATCAAAGGTTACTCGATTATTATCTTGATTAAGCAAACGCGCCTTGCTTTTACCAAAACTCATGGCACCTTTACCACCACCGCCTTGCATTTGGCGCATCAAGTAAATCCACACTCCAATAAATAATAAAATCGGTAAGGTATTAACGAGGATGCTCGTCCATATAGAGCGGCCTTCCGGTCGAAGCACTTCAAACGCAACATTGCGTTTTATGAGTGTGTCAATCAATTGCGGATCATAAGGCATCACAGTGGTAAATTTTTTACCAGCGGAAGTCTCTCCGGTAATAAGGCTCTCGCCCTGATCGACCACCACGTTATTGACACCACCTTTGGTAACCAAAGACATAAATTCGGAGTATTTAAGATTTTCTGGGATGGTCTTCGGTGCAGATCGGTCTGCTAACCAGGAACCTACCATTAAAAACAGCAGTCCCAAGACAATTATATTGGTGATTTTATTCACGGTGCCGTACCTCTGACCTTTACCTATCTTTGTACTCGTGCGCATTTGCTATACCCATAGCGAAAGACACTTTCCTTAAAATTATAAATTGTTACGTTATATAGCTTAAAACAAATCGAAATAATCTAATATTTCCCGACTCTCTATCTTATCAGTGAATCTTCATCAAATGTGAGGAGTTGGCGTTTTGTAATAACTAATTTTATGATTATTTACGTGCAAATACAGTGTAAACGCTGCTTAAGACACCCTATTTTTCGCTAAAAAATAATACTCTCTACTTTTAGACCGTGACGCCTTTGGTTTTCTCACGGCACCGCTTTTAAAGCGAGTTTTGACCTCACGACGAAAATAATGAGCGGCGCTCCCTTCAAAGAGCTTAACCAACAAATGACTATTCGGTTTTAAGCGCAATTCGCAAAAATATAAAACCGAATCCAATAGGCCTTCATACTGCGCCTCATCGACGCTGCGCACCCCTGTAATATTGGGGGCCATATCCGAAATTACAAGGTCAATAGCGCGTCCGTCCAGTATTTTATCCAATTGTTGCAATACGGTCTCGTCTTGAAAATCACCTTGTAAAAAAATAACATTATCTATTGGATCCATGTCCAACAAATCGATGGCAATCACCGTACATTTATCCTTAAATTTACGCGCTATGTATTGAGACCAACCACCAGGCGTGGACCCCAGATCCACAATCACCATACCCGCTTTGACTAACTTATCTTGCTCGTCAATTTCTTGAAACTTATACACAGCCCTTGAGCGATAACCCTGACTAATAGCCTTCTTCACATAAGCATCGTTCATATGCCGACGTGCCCATTC
This sequence comes from uncultured Gammaproteobacteria bacterium, assembly GCA_964549895.1. Taxonomy (GTDB): domain Bacteria; phylum Pseudomonadota; class Gammaproteobacteria; order Arenicellales; family Arenicellaceae; genus Arenicella. The sequence continues at coordinate 11,604 of CAZJWW010000067.1, read as the reverse complement.
ACCGGTTTTGTTGCCTTTACGTGCCATTTTTGAAAATAAATTTCGTCCAGTTTAGGGGTGTATTTCCGCGTAAAATGAGTAGAATTGCGCGACTGAAATTTTAAAGCAACTCTTCAACAAGTATCGCATTAAATGAATCTTACTGGAAAACAAAAGAACTACCTGCGCGGCGTCGCCCATAGCATGAACCCGGTGGTCATGATCGGTAACAAGGGTGTGACCGACTCGGTGCTCAGTGAAATTGACTTAGCTTTAAATCAACATGAGCTAATCAAAATCAAATTACCCAGCAATAGCAAAGCCGAAAAAGCCGCATTGATTGCGCAAATCTCCTCGACCACCAATAGTGAGCCGGTGCAAATTATCGGCCGCATAGGCGTGCTTTATCGCGCGAACGACGAAGCAAAAATTATGCTGCCAACAATATAGGCTAACGCTTATTCTAAGAAGGTGGTAGCGAAGAAGATGGTAAAGAATAAGTACCCGTCGCATGCGCAATGGGCTGATCGAAGCCATCCGAATATAAACTGACTTCACCCACAATCAATTTCTTACCAATCTTGATTAAACGACACTCCGCAATCACGTCGACATTGGCCTGCGGACGGTGTAAAAAATTAATATTCAAATTTGTCGTCACGGCCAGCGCCACCAAACCCAACTCCCCTAAAATCGTTACATAAAGCGCGGTATCGACCATGGCCATCATAAACGGCCCCGATACCGTATTACCCGGTCTTAAATCTTCTTTACGCGGAGATCTGCGAATACACGAAGCTTGGTTACCAACGGATTCGATCGTAATAAACGAACCACCATGTGAAAACTCCCTTTTCAGAAAAGCCATTATTTGTTCTTTACTTGCGCTCATCTTTTAGAGTTTTATGCCGACATTTTTTGTATTGACATAACTATAAAGCGCCTCTTGTCCTTTCTCGCGACCAAAGCCAGAAAGCCCAACGCCACCAAAGGGCGTCTCCACGCCGCCAGCAAACCATTCATTAACGAATACTTGTCCTGCCTTAAGTACTCTTGAAGCTTGCATGGCGATATTTAAATCTTTTGTAAAGACTCCAGCCACTAAACCAAAATCAGTGCCATTAGCCATCTCCCAGGCTTGCTCTGCTGTTTTGAAAGTGGCGATAGCCAAGACGGGACCAAAGACTTCTTTTTGAAATAACTCTGATGATGGCTCAACATTATTAAAAATAGTTGGCTCGACAAAATACCCGTCGCGGTCAGCAGCCTTGCCACCAGTCATCAACGTTGCACCGTCAGCGACACCGCGATCACACATAGCCAATACGGTCTTTTGCTGTTTTTCCGACGCGACAGGGGTGAGCGTTGCGTTTTCATCTATACCGTCGCCAATAATCTGCTGATTGGCGAGTGCGGTGACTCGGGCAACTACTTCATCATGAATATCTTCATGCACTAGAAGTCTCGACATAGCCGAACATACCTGACCAGCGTTATAAAAGATTCCCCAATTGACGTTGTCGATTAGGGCATCAAGATCGGCATCGGGAAAAACGATGGCTGCAGATTTACCGCCCAATTCCATGACACAAGGCACGGCACATTCGGCGGCTGCTTTTAAAACTTCACGCCCAGTAACTACCGAACCGGTAAAAACAATCTGATCAATATCGTGATGACTTGCCAACGCCGCACCCGCTTCGTGACCGTAACCGCAAATCAGATTGAAAGCGCCTTTCGCTAAACCTGCGCGCTCACAGGCTAAAGCTAAATATGTCATTGCCAATGGCGTTAATTCTGGAGACTTCACCACCACCGCATTGCCCGCCGCTAGGGCTGGCGCAATAGAACGTGAACCAACATCAAACGGAAAGTTCCAAGGCACAATTTGAGCCGATACCCCGACCGGTTCGTAGTAGGTAAAATCCACATATTCCTTACCAAGCGGAATCGTCTTGCCTTCAATTTTATCGGCCATTCCGGCGTAGTATTCAAAATAGCGAATGCCTGTTTCAACTTCCACATAAGCTTCGGCCAAGCCCTTGCCATTTTCGGCGACCAATAATGGCACGATTTCTTCGGCTAGCTTCTCCAGCTCGGCGGCAATTTTCATTAGCATACGCGCGCGCTCTACAGGGCGTGGATCAGTTAAGGCCCCTGAGTTAACGCAAGCGCGAGCGGCTTGCACAGCGAGGTTTACATCATTCGCATCAGCGCAGGCAATACTGCCCACCGTTTGTTCGGTGGCGGGATTGATGATTTCTATTAGTTTGTCGTTATCACGCCACTCGCCATTGATGTAATTGCGATAATGATTGTCCTGATTTTGCATTTATTCTGTCCTAGCTATTTTATTGTCAACGCAGCGCTATTACGTGAGCGCAGTCTCGTATTGACGCGCAACCCACTTATGAAAATCATGACTGGGGGCATCCATGACTGGCGAAAAAACGCCGCCTTTAAAAGCTGGCGAATTGCGCCCTTGCTGCATACTTTCAACAGCGAAAATATCTTCTTCAAACACCTGTTTCCAGGCTGACATAACGGCGGCACGGCACTCGAGCATTCCATCATCCGTGGCTGCTTCATTGGTGTAAGTAATCTGTAGTTTCTCCAGTGTGTGATTGCATGCCTTGGGCTCTAAAATTATCGCGAACGCATGGTCAACCTGCAAACCCAACATTAGGTTTGGATATAGCGAGACGTATTCTCCGTGATTCTGTTTATCGCTAGGCCACTCAGTAAATTTTGGCAATGTGTGGCCGGAAACTTCAGCCAATACATAATTCATAGTGCCCTGACCAGACATATACTCATTGATGTGCAAGTTCACATGAACATCTAACGGCGAATAAGTATTTAAATCGGGATGCACCCAAGGCAAATGATAAGCCTCGCAGTAGTTTTCAATCGCCAGTTTCCAATTCGCTTTTATTTTAATATCCATGCGGCTGTGCGTATCAGCTACATGCAAATTAGCCAAAGTTCCCTGCCCTGATAAGGCTTCCCAACGACTGTTCAACGGCTCTATAAAATCGTCAAATGCCGGCGCATCGCCTGATAAGTTGATAAACACTATACCCATCCATATGCCGCTGGAAATCTGTTGCAAACCTTTGCCTTCGCAAGCAAATCCGTCGGCCTGATTATTACCGACACCGCCAATATGCGGGGTAGATTTTAGCTCTCCATCTAAATCATAGCTCCACGAATGATAGCGACACCGAATTAGATTTCGTATCGGCCCCTCTTTCGCGACCAACACCATACCGCGGTGACTGCAGACGTTGTGAAATACTTTTAGTTGATCATCTTTATCGCGCAGCAACAGCAACGGCAGCCCCATAAAATCAATGGGCTTGACATAACCTGGCTCAGGCAGAGCGCTTTCGAATTCTAGGCCGGCCCAGGTCTTGGCGATGACATTATCTCGCTCAAACTCAAACAACTCAGGGTCATTGTAGGCGGCATTGGGCAACCCTTGAGCGCTTTCAATGGAATTTTGAGCCGTTTGAATCGACGATAAAGGCACCTTTTCTAATATAGTCATAACAAACCTCAGGCCTGGGCCCCAGCATAGTCTTGTGAACCTAACAGTTCTTTGTCTTCTATCTAATTAACCTTCTATCCAAAGCCATAATAATTGCAGTGGCCTAGCAACTCCAAACAATTTCGTAAATCTAGCAACGATAAGAAAAACTAATAATTTATTCGGATCGATTAAATACCTCTCGCCCGCCAATATAAGTCCTCAACACTTTGATTTGATCAATACCCTGAGGCACCAATAATGGGTTTTGATCCAATACAATTAAATCGGCAAATTTACCTATTTCTATAGAACCGAGTTCAGATTCCTTAAATATTTGCCATGCCGCATTGATGGTGGTGGCGCGCAATGCCTGCAATGGGCTTATGCGTTGCTGTGGGCCAATACTATTGCCAGCAAAAGTTTGTCTATTGACCGCCGACCATACCAATCGCATGGGCTCCATTGGCACCACAGGTGAGTCTAAATGGATAGAATATCGCAAGTCCGCAGATTCAGCAGACTGTGCCGGGCTCATTCGTGCAGCACGTTCTGGCCCCATAAAAACATCGTGATGACGATCACCCCAATAGTAAGTATGCGCGCTAAAGAAAGAGGGGGTAACACCTAATAATTTCATGCGCAGTAATTGATCGTCTCTGGCCATTTGTGCATGTATAACAATAGGCCGTGCGTCATTATTTGGCGTTTTTTTCTGCGCTGATTCGATGGCGTCTAAAATATCGTCTATCGCTGCATCACCATTGCCGTGCAAGGCCATTTGAATACCGCGGCTGTGATAGTTTTCAACGCGTTCGATCAACTTATCTTTGGGAATTAAAGCATGCCCTCGATAGTCGGCACCTTGGTCTTTGGGTGCTACGTAATATGGCTCCGTAAGATAACCCGTATACGCTTGAATACTGCCGTCGATAATCAGCTTAACAGCACCGACCGTAAACATATCGGTTTGATTGCGCTTTAGTTCCTGAACTCGATCTGCATCCGCAGTATCGGCTGTTGGCCATATCTGTAAGCGAACGGGTATTAAACCAACTCTAGAAGCCATTCGCAGAGACGATATTAATGTTGGATCGGTTGCTCCGTTTTGCGCCGTGGTTACACCTTGGGCAACATAAAAGCGGCTTGCCGCATCGAGTATTTTGTATGAATCCAAGAGTGAGAAATCCGTTACCACGCGCATGGCAATTAACGACGCTGTTTCCTTTAACAAGCCGGTCAAACGACCATTGGCGTCTTTAACAAACTCGCCACCTTCTGGATTCGGCGATTGCTCAGTAATGCCAAGCTCTGTTAATCCTGCGCTGTTAACAACACCAAAATGACCGGATATATGAGCAATAAATATCGGGTGATCGGTGGAGACCGCATCTAAATCTTCTCGGGTTGGAAAAACTGATTCAGCTGATGTTTCATTCGCTAAAACAGTATCATCAAAGCCAAAACCGAATACCCATTGCCCGGCACTTTTTGAACTGTTCCGCCCGTTAATTTGCGCTCGCAAGCGGTCTTGAATATCGGCAATACTTTGTACTGAACCGACGGGGGGTGGATTCAGATTAGCGGCAACGGCAAAAATGCCATCACCGGGAAAATGTCCGTGCGCGTCGATAATACCCGGCATCAAAACGCCGCCATTTAAATCATGCACTAGAGTTGTATCGTCAGTTTGCGCCATGACCGTTGCGGCACTGCCAACGAATACGATTTTGCCACCTCGCACCAAGACCGCCTCGGCTTGGGTGTCATGCGCATCCATGGTTAAAACGGTGGCATTAATAAACGCTTGCGATGCGGGCGCTGGGGCGGGTGAGAAAAACCACCACGCCAACACCAGCAACAAAACCAGTAATAAACACAACAACAATATTGTTTTTATTATTTTCTTTATCATTTGACCTATGAATATTGGCTCAGTTTACGCTTGTAGAGCAGATTGTACCTATCTAAAATGACACCCATGCAAAAAACAAACACGGCCGATAACTGCCCTATTATAGTGGGAGTAGGTCAAATAACTGAAGCCGTTCCAGATGACTTAAACGATGCCTCATCCCCAGCTGATCTTGCTGGGCAAGCAGCCGCAGCGGCGCTCTTAGACACGGAAATAGCAAACTCGGAACTAGGAACCTCGGACTTAGCAACACAAATCGATACCATTGTCTGTAACCGACTATTTGCTGATTCAATACCAAATTATCCAAACCCGTTTGGTGGGCCTAATAATTTACCTAGGGCGGTAGCAAATAGAATCAAGGCAAACCCCAAGCGCGCAATCTACCCCGATGTTGGCGGTCATATACCGCAAAAATTAGTCAATGAATTTGCCGAGCAACTTGCTCATGGCAATGCCAACTTAGTTTTGCTTACGGGCGCAGAAGTAAGTAAAAATAGTCGTGCAGCAATAAAACAAGGAGTCACCTTAGACTGGTCTGAAAAGATTGATGGCGAACTAACCGATGCGGGGTTTAATCTGTTCGACGTGATTAGCCAGTTAGAGATTCAGCACGGCATGGATATGCCCGCTTTGTATTACGCACTGACTGAAAACGCGCGCCGTGCCCTTAAACAACAGACGCCTGAGGCTTATATGCAAGACATGGCGAATACGTTTAGCCGGTTTTCAAGCATCGCCGCGAATAGCCCTTACGCCAACGATCAAAGCGAATACAATGCCGAGTTTATCGCCACCCCGAGCGATAAAAATCCACTGATCTGCAGCCCTTATACGCGAGCGTTAGTGGCGCGGGAATCTGTTAATCAAGGCGCGGCTATTTTAATGACCACGATAAAGAGGGCCAAAGAGCTCGGCATTGCTAAGAACAAATGGGTGTATCTGCACGGCTATTGCGATGTCAAAGATACGGTTTTATTAGAGCGCCCAGAACTGGGGCACTCTAGTGCATTAGAACAAGTGTTACTCGGTGCGCTGGCCAATACCAATAAAAACAGCAACGACATTGATTACTTCGATATCTATAGCTGTTTTCCGACCGTTGTAACGCAAACTCGAGACGTACTCGGGTTAGCGCCTGACGACCCTCGACCACTCACACAAACCGGTGGTCTGCCCTTCTTTGGTGGCCCCGGCAATAATTATTCCATGCACGGTATTGCCTCAACAATAGAAGCACTGCGACAAGACTCAGGCGCCTATGGCTTAGTACTGGCGAATGGCGGTTTTCTATCAAAATTCTCAGCAGGCGTTTACTCCACCACGCCAATCGAAAATTGGTCTGCGAGCAGCAGCTTGGCTTATCAAAACGCGGTGGAAAATGAACCAAGAACCCCTATTGAGAGCGCACCTAATGGCGCGGCTACTATTGAAACGTATACTGTTCATTACAAGAAAGGAACGCCGGTACGTGCCATTATAATCGGACGCATGGCGGACAGCTCAAAACGTTTTTACGCAGTAGTATCAAACGACGAGGCCCCGACTATGCAACGCCTGACTGATGAAGATGCCATTGGTCAATCAATAACGGTAGCGAGCGACCCTAAGGGAAATAGTATTCGCTTTTCATAAAATAATGTATAACGGTTAGCGGGCAGCACAGGGCGAGGATATGAAAAGCATCATTGAATATTTTTATGATCGGGAGAAAACGTCTCCCGATACTGTTTTTTTAAGGCAGCCAATGGGTGATCAGTGGCTTGAGCTGACCTTTGCGCAAGCTGGGCAAGAAGCCAGAAGAATGGTCAATTATTTAGCCGCGCAGGGTTTACAACGCGGTGACCATATTGGGCTAATGTCAAAAAATTGCTACCACTGGATACTGGCCGATTTAGCAATCATGATGGGCGGTTATGTATCGGTGCCCTACTACGCAAGCCTTAGTCCACCGCAGCTAGCCGAAGTAATACCGCTCAGTGATATTAAATTGTTGTTTGTCGGTAAATTAGAGGCCTGGGGTGATCGTCAGAACTCCGTACCCGACAGCGTTAAAGTAGTCAGATTTCCACACTATAAAGGTAATGCTGAGATCACTGTTGGCGACGATTGGAACGATATAATTGCTAATACTGAGCCGTTAGAGAATGGCGTTACGCCAAATTTAGACGATCTATGGACCATTAAATTTACCTCTGGCACCACAGGTTCACCCAAAGGCGTGATGCATGATCACCGCACGCCCTCCCACATCATGATTAAGGAAGAAGAAACAGGCTGGATCGGCTTAACTAAATTAACCGAGCAACGCTATTTTTCATTTTTGCCACTAAACCACGTCGCAGAGCGACTGGGCGTTGAAATCCCCGCCATTTATTTTGGTGGCTCAATCTCCTTCGCAGAAAGTCTCGATACTTTCGTTACCAATTTACGTGACGCCCAACCTTCCATGTTATTCGCGGTACCCCGCATTTGGACCAAATTTTATTCCGGTGTAACCGCAGAAATACCGATCAAGAAATTAAACTTGCTACTCAAAACACCGATTGTCTCGGGACTGGTGAAAAAGAAAATTCTTAGTCGTCTCGGTTTGCAAAATATTAAAATCGCAGCCACCGGGGCCGCGATCACACCCGCCTATATCAAAGACTTTTATCAAAGCCTTGGAATCAATTTAATTGAAGCCTACGGCATGACCGAAGTATGCGGTTCAATATGCAACAACACCCTACCCGATGGGCCTTCAGACTCAGTGGGTCAAGCAATTCCGGGAGCACGCATCAAGATTCACCCCGACACGCAAGAAGTGCTCATGAAAACACCATTTATGATGCGTGGCTATTATAAAGACCCTGAAAAAACCAATGAGGTGCTGGTCAACGGCTGGCTGCACAGTGGCGACCGCGGCACTCTTGACGACAATGGCTATGTGCGCATTATTGGCCGCGTGGGCGACGCATTTAAAACCGCCAAAGGCAGTTACGTAATTCCCAATGCCATGGAAGAAGAGATAAGCGACAACGATTATATAGAGCAAGTATGCGTGGTGGGTAATGGCCTAGCACAACCACTGGCTTTGGTTAACCTATCTGAACTCGGGCTGGCAACGGATGAGACTGAAATTAAAAAATCACTTAATCAGTGCCTAGAAACTCTAAATAAGGAAAGAGCCAAATTTGAACACATCTCCACTTGTGTGGTTATGAGTGAAGCTTGGAGCGATCAAAATAATTTACTCACCCCAACCTTAAAAGTTCGTCGTGGTGAAATAGATAATCGCTTTCAAGACCAGTATCAACTCTGGCACGAAGATAATGAATCCATTATCTGGGCTTAATATCTGCTGAGTAGTCTATAAGCTGGGTGTTTGTTAACACCCGTTATAGATTTAATATCAACCGTTATACAATTTTCTTCATCGCTGCCATATGACCGCGCAATACACCGCCAATTTCTTCAACGGGGTGCGCACGCAAGGCGGTATTAACTTCAATTAAACGCGCATTATCCACGCCCATATCATCCAAGGCTAAGCCTTTGCCAATAACGTCTGACTTAATGTCTTTCATAAAATCCGATAGCAGTGGCAAACACGCATGGTTATATAGATAACAACCGTACTCAGCAGTATCTGAAATAGTGGCGTTCATTTCGTAAAGCTTTTTACGCGCAATGGTATTAGCAATAAGCGGCGTCTCGTGCAACGACTCGTAATAGGCTGAATCCGCAATGATGCCCGCGTCGGTCATGGTTTCAAATGCCAACTCAACACCGGCTTTAACCATCGCCACCATTAAAATACCGTTGTCGAAATATTCTTGTTCAGAAATCTCAACATCACTCGCTGGTGTTTTTTCAAATGCAGTTTCGGCCGTGGCAGCACGCCAGCCCAATAGATCTGCATCATCATTAGCCCAGTCTGCCATCATGGTCTTGGAGAAAGTGCCATTAAGAATGTCGTCTTGGTGTTTGTGATACAAGGGCCGCATGATGCCTTTAAGCTCTTCAGACAAATCATAGGCTCTTATTTTCGCAGGGTTCGACAAACGGTCGAGCATATTAGTTACACCGCCGTGTTTAAGTGCTTCAGTCACCGTTTCCCAGCCATATTGAACCAGCTTGGCGGCATAACCGGGCTCAACGCCCTCTTCAATCATTTTATCAAAACACAACAATGACCCAGTCTGCAGCATGCCGCAGAGAATAGTTTGTTCGCCCATTAAATCGGATTTCACCTCAGCGATGAAAGACGACATTAATACACCCGCTCGATGGCCACCGGTGCCAACCGCATACGCTTTAGCTAGAGCAAGGCCTTCGCCTTGCGGATCGTTGTCATCGTGCACAGCAATTAAGGTAGGCACGCCGAAACCACGCTCATACTCCGCGCGCACCTCAGAACCCGGGCATTTTGGGGCCACCATAATGACGGTTAAATCATCACGTACCTGCATACCTTCTTCGACAATATTGAAACCATGCGAGTAGGACAAACATGCACCTTTTTTCATCAGCGGCATGATGGCGTTGACCACGGGCGTATGTTGTTTGTCTGGCGTTAGATTTAGTACCACATCGGCCGTAGGCAATAGTTCGTCATAGGTGCCCACCGTAAACCCATTTTCGGTGGCGTTTTTCCAAGATTGACGCTGCTCACTAATAGCCGCTTCGCGTAATGCATACGACACATCTAAACCGCTATCGCGTAAATTGAGGCCTTGGTTTAGACCTTGCGCACCACAACCAATCACCACCATCTTTTTACCTTTAAGTGCGTTAACACCATCTTCAAATTCAGATGCATGCATAAAGCGGCATTTCGCCAATTGCTCAAGCTGTTGACGTAATGGCAAAGTATTAAAATAATTATTAGACATAGGGAAGTACCGTATTGTTGAAAAGGGAAGTACCTTAAGTTTTGAAGATATTAGTTGTGGCTAACTCAATGGTGCTTTTTAGACAGGACACTTTATCCCAAGCTGTGTATTTCGTAAATTAGAATATATGCAATACAATATTGCAATTTTCGCAATATAATAGGAATTAGGCTACTATCTACCTATGAAGCTATCTAATCGATAAACCCTAATTTATAGATCAGAGTCTGTGAACCAGCGCTCCTTAAAACAATTTTTAGCGTTAGCTGAACATTTGCACTTCGGCCAAGCCAGTGATGCCTGCCATATAAGTACGTCAGCGCTATCACGCAACATTCAACAACTTGAAGAAGAACTGGGTGTGGTCTTATTTAACCGAGACAACCGCACCGTGGTACTCACTAGCCAAGGCGAGCAGTTTTTGGAGTATGCGCGTGAGGCTTTTGCACAATGGGCGGTGATTCGCAGTGAACTCAGTGATAACAGCGGCCCTTTGCATGGTGAGATAAGCATGTATTGTTCAGTCACCGCCAGTTACAGCATTCTCTTTGAACTGCTCAATGAATTTAGACAAAACCACCCTAGCATTGAAATCAAATTGCACACTGGCGATCCTGAGCACGCCATTGCCAGAGTAATAGCCGGCCAAGAAGATATTACCATCGCCGCACACCCCAACACCCTACCCCGTGGAACGGTTTTCAAACATATAACCGATTCACCACTCGTGTTTATCGCACCCAAAGCCAGCCGGCTTTTAAAAGCGCATGGTCTAAGCAACTTGCCACCAAAGTCGTCAGAGCAATGGGAGTCTACACCAATGATTCTTTCTGAAGGCGGTGTCGCGCGCAACCGCGTTGATGACTGGTTTAAAGCGCGCCAGATTACACCTCGAATCTACGCGCAAGTGGCAGGCAACGAAGCCATCGTTAGCATGGTGAGTCTAGGTTTGGGCATCGGCGTAGTCCCCCAGATTGTTATAGACCACAGCCCGATGGCCGAGCGTATAAAAATTATCAAAGTTAAGCCACAGCTCGAGCCCTATAACATTGGCTTGCTGACCTTAAAAAAACACCTAAAGAACCCCATGATCAAAGCTTTTTGGGATTTGTTATAAATTACACAAAAACTGTATATATACAGTTTAACAAGCAAAAACCCTAAAAACGGCAACTTTGACAAACATTAACCGCACGCTTTCACACCCCACGTAAAATAATAACTAGCCAAAACAATAACTTAAGTGAAAAATTGAGAATGATATTGCGCACTGCTAAGATGTGTTAATAGGACGGCTCGCTTTC
>CAZJWW010000066.1:0-14267 GCA_964549895.1 uncultured Gammaproteobacteria bacterium | reverse complement strand
TTTTGTCGTTACGCAGGCCCAATCGAACACCAACTTGCTCATAAGCCTCACGCTGTCTTGGTATACCGTTTACAAAACTGAGACTTTCGTCCACATAACTAATATCAGCTCTAGCAAAAAACTCATAACCAGGGATAGCTTCAGCACCAGACGAGTAATCCAATGAAGCCGCGGCTGTAACTTCAGGTACAAATTGCAGTGGGTCACCAGCCGAATTAATCAAACCACCAGTGACATCCTCGACGAATTCAGCATCAGTGTAACCAAAATTAGCATTAAACAATAAGCCATTGGCTAGTTGTGAGGTCAGTTCAACCTCAAACCCTTGGCTTTCCGCAGCACCAAAATTACCTATAAATTGAAAGCCACACGGCAAAGAAACGGGTTGCTGTATGCCTTCAAAATCAATGAAAAACGCCGTTGCATTCAAGCGGGTCGTGTTACCTAAATCACTCTTAATACCAATTTCATAGCTGATCAGATCGTCAGACTCAAACTGTGAGGTATCAGTACCAGCCAAGCCTAATGCAGCAAGGTCTTCTGGACACCCTAAAGTAGTAGGAATGGTTGTATTAGCCCCACCTATACGAAAACCTTCAGCAACCGATGCGAATAAGAAAATATCATCAGTAGCTTGATACTCAATTGAACCTTTAAAAATTGCACCATCTTCACTCTGATCACCTAATTCAGGCGTCAAACTAGTAATAGGCACATCGTTCGCAAGTGGGATACCAAAAGCCAAACCCGCCTGCAAAGACGAAAAGCTAACCTCAGTATCAAAGAAACGACCACCTAACGATAAGGACCATTGATCGCTAAGCTTAATATCTACTTCACCAAAGATGCCTAGCTCTTCAGTCGAAGTAGGTTGTTGAGAAGTAAAGATCAAATCGCCAAAAGGAAAAAGTTCGCCAATTGGCACGTCACCAAGTCCTATGGCTTGAAAGAATTCGATGAAATTGTCCTCTAAACCTGTGGCAAAATTTCGAGGTTCAAAATTACGATCTTCTTGAATATCTTGATAAAAAGCACCCGCCACAAATTCAACCGCGCCACCAAAATCAGACGCAAACCTAAACTCTTGCACGAATGTTTCAAAACCTAGGTCACGAAAAATTGGCGAAGGCACAGGCTGATTACCAATCACCTCAGCGATACCGAAACCACCGTCGTCACCAGGCAGGGCTTGCAAAAAGTCAATGAATGAGCCTGACCCCTCACCTTCAAAAGTATTGCGATCAAAAAATGAAGTTGCAGAAGTAAACGTTCCTGAGTTTGCCGTATAGTTAAAATTAAGCGTCCCTAAAACCCATTCGTCCTCAGCAAATTCTGGCGTATTAAAGCTTCGATTTTGATCAAAATTTTCAGGTTCAATATCGGCCAAAGGGAATCCATCAAGTTCGGTTCTCTGATATAAAACCCTAGGTTCGATAACTAAGTTGTCACTCGCTTGAATGAGAAATGCGGCTTGCAAGGCAACCGTTGATTCACTATCAACATCCTCGACTACGTCAATAGGTGCACCTACCAACGTTGCTGGCGCAGCTAGAAAATCCTGAATCGTGCCTACGTTTCGATCAAATACACCGCCTTTTTCTTCAACAAAGACCGTCCATTTAGACGCTACTGTATCACTCAATGGAATATTCGCGTCGCCTGAGAGAATAAAATTCAAGTCGTCAGACTCATTAGTACTTGAAAAACCAGCGCGAACCTTATAATTCGTTTCGTCCACGCTCGGTTTGTTAGTAATTTGACGAATAGTGCCACCCAAAGAACGAGCACCGTATAAAGTACCTGTTGGGCCACGCAAAACTTCAATTCGATCTAAATCCAATACCTTTGGATCAATGCTTTCAGAGATTGGCGTGTCGTCGATATACACACTGGTGGTATTCAAACCGGCAATGCCGCGTAAAGAAATTGAGCGACCGGCTAATACGCCGTCCGTTGCCGCACCAAACGATAAGTTTGGTATCGTCGTTGCATAATCGAAAAAATCGACCACGCCTCGTGCTTCCAATTCTTCACCCGATATCGCAGAAATACTTAATGGAATCGACTGCGCCGACTCGGCACGTTTTGTCGCAGTAACCACAATTTCTTCGAGCTGTTGAGCATTTGCAGGGCCCACCGAAATCGCAGCACCCAGCACCAGAGCTGATGCTATGAATTTACTTAAGATATTATTATTCAATTTATCATCCTCAATTTGTTAAATCTTACTTCTTAGTTTTTAATCAATTAATTTGATCGATTTATAATCGTTCGACTAATTTTAATAGTTATGCATCTACTTAGTAAGCCTTTAGCATCTATTTAGCAAGCCTTTAGCATCTATTTAGTAAGCCTTTACAAGCAAAGATAAAGCCAATTAACGTTTCTTTGCGCCTGTTCACAATAACGCATAGGCAAATAACTGAATATCATCTAAATAGATGACAGATCTCACATCACGATTACAGCCCAAAGTATTGGCTCTATTTAAGTATTCCCAATACCTTTGAGATCAGCTCACTGTGCGAATGCACGCCAATCTTGGCGTAAATATTTTGCAGATGGGTTCGTAGTGTTGGCTGGCTCACCTTCAAGTGCTCAACAAGAACTTTATTACTAGCTCCGGTAAGTGCTAATTCAATCACATCAAGCTCCCTTGGTGTTAATTCAAATTCTTCACTTAAAGTGGTCCGATCGTGGATGCGTTTTGGCAGATATATTTTATTCAAGGTGAACTGAATAAAAGGTTGAATAACTTCCAATCGGTGAATTTCACGCTCGGTAAAAGAATTTTCCTTGGCTGCTCGTACCAAGCTCAAAACCGCAAATATCCTTTCATTGCGGCGAAAGAATACATCCACATTGTGAAACATGTTATTTGGTCTATAAAACTTTTCGTAGATTTCCGATTTGATCCACGCAGAATCCGTCATAAGCATGGAATTTGACAACACGATCACGTCGGTATCATCAAATCTAGAGGGGTGCATAGGGTCTATTGCCCACAGCTCACGAGCATAGGCTTCCGTCATTACCTCCGTTGGTTCATCTGAACTTACCTCAAGGTTGAGATCTATGCTAGGCACATAAACATTAAAGCGCAAACCGTCGTTTGGCACTATACGCTTTATGAGTTCAAACAGCTCTTTTTGGAACTCTTCAGGAGAATCAGGAGAATTAGACGGGTTCATATAGGAAAGAAAACCAAGACCATTAGCAAACCAAATTAAAGCACAATTGCCGGAATCGAACTAGTAGATTACTCGGCAATAGCGCATGACATCTTCTTGGCTCTCGATAGTCCTAATAAAAATTAATAACTAGGTGCTAAGTTCAGATAATTGCTGCGTCGCATGTTCTGCTTCGTTGACGGCTCCCTCCCACATCTGAAATCCTTTAAGTTCCGCGTGGGCAAAGGCTATTCTGCCATGTGGCTGACGAATCACATCACTTGGTGGTGGCTTATTTAGCACGAATCGCTCGCTTAAAACTATCAAGTTCAGATGAATCAGCAACGGCGGTTATAGGTGAAAACATCAGGACTAGCGCTAACAAATAATTTCGTTTCATTTGCAAACCTCCCTCGATTTTTTAGATTAAAAGACTGTTAGGATTAACGTCTCAAGAGTACTTCACGTCTTTACTTCGCTATTTTCAGAGTTTGAATTGACGTGTATTCTTCCAAACCATAAACACCAAACTCTACTCCAAAACCTGATTGTTTTACGCCGCCAAATGGCGCATCTGGTTGAAGAGCACCGTGTTCGTTTACCCAAGCTGTACCGCACTCTAAACGACAGGCAACCGCCGTGGCCTGCTCGACATCATCGGACCAAACAGAGCCACCCAATCCTGATGCACTGTTATTTGCACGTGCTACAGCGTCATCAATATCCGAGTATTTAATTACCGGTAACACGGGGCCAAACTGCTCTTCATCAACCAGTCGATCACCATCGGACACACCCGCAACTACGGTCGGCTTAAAAAAGTAACCTGCGCCGGTTATTTCTTCGCCACCAGCAACAAACCTTGCGTTGTTTGATTTAGCATTTTCCACCAATGATTTAACAATAGCGAGTTGATTGGCGTTTTGCAGCGGGCCTAGCTCGGTTTTTTCTTCTAAACCATTGCCGACCACTGCGTTGTCAGCCAATTGAGCGAGTGCCTCGCACATTTCATCGTATTGGGACTCATGAACGTATAAACGTTTTAGCGCCGCGCAAGTTTGACCATTATTGTGAAAACTGGCACCAAATAATTTTGGCGCCACTTCTGCTACATTGGCACCGGGTAATATAATACCGGCGTCGTTACCACCTAGCTCAAGGGTTAAACGCTTGAGGTTTACAGAAGCCGACTCCATAATTTTTTTGCCAGTCGCGGTAGAACCCGTAAAAATAACTTTATCAATGCCGTCATGAGCACTTATGCCCGCACCGATCTCAGTATCACCATGCACCACATTCAAAACACCTGCGGGTAACGCGTCTTTTGCTAGCTCGAAGAATCGCGTAGTAGCCACAGGAGTAAATGGAGAGGGTTTAATTACCACGGTATTTCCTGATCGAATCGCTGGCATCACATGCCATATAGCGATCATCAGCGGCCAATTCCAGGGGGTAATTGACCCAATTACACCCAGCGGTTTGCGATGAACTTCAATTCGAGCATTGTCATTGTCTTGAATAACATCGACTGGTAGATCAAAACTCGCATTGGCTTGAATCCAAGCCATCGCACCACCCACTTCCATACCAGAGCCCACGCCGTTTAGACCCCCCATAGGCTTACCGCTTTCTTTGGTAACCAATTCCATTAGCTCGGGCATGTTGGCTTCCATGATGGATGCCAATTCCATCAATTTTGCTTTGCGATCTTCATCGCTGACGGCCGCCCAAGCAGGAAACGCACTGCGCGCCGCCGCAACTGCATCATCTAAATCGCTTAAACTAGAAAAGTGGCACTGAGCGAAAGCGTCTTCGGTTGCTGGGTTAAGTACATCAACGGGTTTTTGTGATTGACGTAATTCGCCATTAATAATCATTTGTGTTTCTATCATGCTGGTACCTTATGGTTATATTTCATTTTTCGGCAATAAACTTTTAGTCTAACAAAACTATAGTACGTCGAATATATTGAGCGACAATCATCAATTGAGATGATATTTAAGCTCATCGTAAATCCACCACGCGTTGCGCCTTACCTTGCGATCTTGCGACTTCACCTTCATCTTTTATATTAATGGCCGCACCAATACCGATCATATCTTTAATTTGATTTGCTAATTGAACGGCGATGGCATTTCGATCAATAGTCTTATCTACGCACTCACAATTCACAACCATGACATCCATATTGCCGTCTTTGGATAATTCAATTTGGTAGTGCGGGCTCAAGCCATTGATCGAGAGCACTTGCTCCTCAACCTGCGTAGGAAACACATTAACTCCCCGTACAATCATCATGTCGTCAGAGCGACCGGTTATTTTTTCCATTCGACGCATGGGCCGCGATGTGCCAGGCAGCAGGCGAGTGAGATCGCGCGTGCGATATCGAATAATGGGCATTGCTTCTTTTATTAGTGAGGTGAATACCAACTCACCTAATTCGCCATCGGGTAATATTTCGCCAGTGTCAGGATTGATAACTTCTGGATAGAACATATCTTCCCAGATCGTTGGTCCATCCTTACGATCAACACACTCTTGAGCTACGCCAGGGCCAATTACTTCTGACAAGCCATAAATATCGACCGCGTCGATACCCAATCGTTGTTCAATTTCTGTGCGCATTTCATTAGTCCATGGCTCCGCACCAAAAATACCAATCTCCAATGAGCTAGCTTTGGGGTCAATACCTTGCTTCTCAAATTCATCAATTAGATTTAAACAATAGGACGGCGTAACGGTAATTATTCGAGGCTTAAAATCTTGTATTAATTGCACTTGCTTTGGCGTTTGCCCACCCGACATTGGCACTACAGAGCAGCCTAGCCGCTCAGCACCATAGTGCGCACCTAAGCCCCCAGTAAATAATCCGTAGCCATAGGCATTGTGTAGAATATCACCGGGGCGCCCGCCTGCCGCACGTATACTGCGTGCTACTGCATTTGCCCAAGCGTCAATATCATTGCGCGTATAACCCACTACCGTGGGCTTGCCAGTGGTACCACTAGAAGCATGAATTCGAATCACGTCTTCTCTTGGAACGGCAAACATGCCAAACGGATAATTATCGCGAAGATCGGTTTTGGTCGTGAACGGGATTTTCGCTAGATCCTCTAAAGTGGTAATTTCATCCGGGTGAATGCCAGCCGTGTCAAAGTTCGATTTGTAAAAACTTACATTATCGTAGGCATGCCTGAGGGACCACCTTAACCTCTGAAGTTGCAGCTCCCTTAACTCGTCAATAGACGACTTTTCAATTGGTTCCAGGTCGTTGAGGTTCAAATTGCTGTGAGTAATCTGTACAGACATAAAGTTAGTTTCCTATTCGCTCATTATTAATTGAAAAACTCTTAATCCGTACTCCGATCAATAATCCGGCGCAAGATCTAAAATTCGTGTTGAATGAGTTGGTACGTTCACTGTAAACGTAAGCTGGCATAATCGTAAATTTGAATTTTGAAAGCTAAGGTGATTTGATTATTTTTCAGAGACATTGCTCGACTAAAGAACCGCCCAGTTCAAACGAGTTACCATTTAAAATCGCTACTAACTTATTTAGTTGATTGGTAACCTTAACCTGATACAAGCCCGTCAACTTGCCGCGCGATTGCTCCTTAGCAATCGCACATAACTCATCACTGACATTGGCTGGCCTAACAAAATCTATGGCGAAGCTTTGTGCCACGGTTTTTTTGTTTGCCGCGTTGCAGGCATGAGCAAAGGCAGTATCGGCCAACGTAGCAATTAAGCCACCTTGGCAAACACCATAGCCATTGGCAAACTCTGGACGCACGGTCATATTAACTTTGGCATAACCCGATGACACAGCAACTACTTCAATGCCCATCATGTGCGCGCAATAATCTGTGGAATGCATATGCGCAGATGCTCGTGCTGCCAGTTCGTCCGGGACCAAAGCTTGAGGGCTTGAGTTTTTCGAATCATTATCTTTTTTCATACTTGCGCTTCAGCTGTTTATTTCAAATTTTACCAATGTTAATTAGAACAAATCAGAGGCTCCCAAGGTTGAATCGTTGTTTATAAGGGCTTAGATTTGACTGATTGATGACCAACGCTTCTGGGTGTCCCGCATTTTTCTGCAATGCTTGATAATGTAAGTTAGTAGCTTGGTAAATTTGTTTATAAATAGCACCACATAATTCAAATGCTGTGTGCCCTGCCCACTGTTTTGGTAATAAGTCTTTAGGTAAATGTGAGTCCTTTAATCTGACTCGACGAAACTCATCCACCATTAATATGCGAAGAGACAACAATTGCATGGCGTCATCGTTTAACTTCAGGTTCCCGTTGTCATCCAGTAATGGTGAGTAATTTGTAATAAATTCATTGTAACTAACTTCAGCGTCAGTCACAGGCATGCATAATGCAGCAAGTTTACGGTCATCAATTGGCAAACCCAGTTTTGCATCCTGAATATTCTTACAGCTCATGCATATTACTTTATTTTGTAGTTCCAACTGATTAACCAGTTCGCCCACGATTTCGAAATTAGAACCAGGATGGGCCCAAACTCCCTTGGTCACCGAGCCAAAACCTATCCATCTAAGTTCTTGGATAAACTCATTTTTAACTTCGGGATCGACCTCTCCTATCACTAAGAAAACCAGCGTCCAAGACCCGTCCCAAGCGGGTAAGTCTGGATAATAGATTAAGCGCTCTGCCAAATTTGTTTGACGTTGTGCGTCTTCAGAAAGCTGATAATAGCTTTTGCGCCCCGAACGAGTAGATTGCATCCAGCCTTCTCCTGCCATACGAAACAAGGTGGTGCGAACTAAACGGTCATTAACACCTAAGGGCTCCATAGCAGCACAAATAGTTTCGACCCATGCATAATGGTCATTGGGTAATACCACGTCACCAAAAAATGTGGATATCAGCGACCTAGTGTGAAAACGACGTTCGGATACTTGTAATTCGACAAATTCGCCAATAGAGCTAATCGTCTGGTTTAACGCGATTGAAGACATAAAGAAAATATTTTACGATTTTTATCTACTATTCTGTTAAAAGCGATTCAATGGCCAGACCGATGTTAAACAACTGCCTGTCACTGTTTTTTGGCCCGTCAAGCATAATTCCGATCGGCAAGCCTTCGCTATCGACACCTGACGGCACAGTCAAACTGGGTAGGTCTGCATTAGAGGTGGGGTCAGTATTGCGAATAAGGGTTAAAAACGTCGGTGATTCTACCCCATTAAGCAGGATTGTTTCATCGCTCGTTTTTAACGGGGTCGCAGTCACTGGTGCGGTCGGCAAGATCATAGCAGCAACGTCATAGGTCTTAAAAGCCGTTTCATAAATTGCCATTAACTCAGGTCTAAAGCGATCGATCGCTTCACGATACGCGGATTCGGGAATTGCCTCCTCGCCCATTTGAGACAGCACGGTTGCCTTGACGTCCGCACTTACCATTTGCTCAACAACCTCAGCTAAAGTGACATCGGTACTATTCGTTTGTAAATAATCCGGAAACTCCTGCATAAACTCATATAAAGCCACGGCAAATCCGGCGCCATTATTAGCTGCTTCTAAACCAGGCATTTCAACTTCCACCAATGTCACCCCAGCGGCAACTAGCTTAGCTAAGGTTGCCTTCGTTACTGATTCAACATCGGTTGATAGGTTTTCGTAAAAATAACGACGCGGCACTCCTAACCTCAAGCCATTCAAATCCACCGCTTTAAGTTTGGTAGCACAATTTGTAATCACGCAATCTAGTAAAGCTGTATTGGTGACGTTATTAGCGATAGGACCTACCGTATCGCGGGTACTGGAAATTGGCGTAACGCCACCCGCTGGATATCTGCCTTGAGAAGGTCGAAATCCTACCACCCCATTCAATGCGGCGGGAATTCTACTCGAACCGCCAGTATCGGTACCCAAGCCCATTTCAACTATGCCAGCCGCAACTGCTACTGCTGTGCCACCACTGCTGCCGCCCGCAATGCGTTCTGGGTTGTGGAAATTACGCACGGGCACAAAAGTAGCATTATTACTCGTAACTCCAAACGCCAGTTCGTGCATGTTAGATTTCCCTATGATTACCGCTCCAGCATCAACTAACCTTTGTACCGACGAATTGTTCTTTGCTGGGATAAAATTTCTTAGCGCAGCCGTACCAGCTGTATTGGGCATCCCAGCCACATGTGTATTGTCCTTTACCACGATAGGTAAGCCGCTCAGTATTCCTGATCCATCAAGCGCCTTTGCCCTAGCTAGAGAACCTTCTTCATCGAGATAAAGCATCGCACCCAAATTTTTAAATTGTTCAGCTCGCTCCAACGCCAATTGAACTTTTGCCACACCATTTGAGACCGATGCAGATGTTTTTGGATTTGCCTGAATTGACTTGGTAGATACCGCAACGGCCTGTATTTGAGCCAACGTATAGGGCACAGTTTTCAACTCATAATTAGAATACAGATCCATTTGATCATGGTTATGTGGCGAAGCCGTGCCATCGATAGAAACAAAGCCGCTCTGCCCTGGAGGGATAACATCGTAGGCAGTAAAGCTGCCGTTATTCGCTATGAAAAAATTATTTTCACTGCCACGATTCATATACGCAGACAACGACACCAATGCCTCTTCTGACGCTTGCGGAACACCACGAAAATTATATGGAGACCAAACCATAGGCGCGGGCGCAAGCGACCAATTCGAAACATCACTACCATGAGCGGCAACTAACGCATTTATGGTGTCGGTGAAAGTCTTAGATAAAACGGCGTTCGGATCTTGACCATTAAAGAAATCATAGGACAAAACATCACTGCCAAGAAGTTGTAAATTCCGGAGAATAACTTTTATCCCAACGCTGGATGGCATTGACGGTCCCAGCTTGTTGCTCGGATTATTAGTCGCTGAATACATAGCGAACTTTTCTTCGCCGATATCATCTAATAATACGGTGGTGAAAAGGTTCTTAAGCCAGCTTTCAATTATCAGTTCTGCCGATCCGTAGTCTCCATCTTGGTTAATTCGCCACTCACCATTCCAATCAAGGAGAGTTTGCAAGCCGCTAGCGGCGGCAGTGCTCTCTTTATCCGGCTCTTTTTTCAACATAGCATTCTTGAGATAAGGCAGCAAAAACGAGCCATTGACATCGTCGTAACTGACGCGTTCAGCTATCGCCCATATGTCATCAGTGCTAAATGTATCCTTGGCGTTTAGTTCATCAAATATATGCCAGCTGCGATGTGCTTTACTCCAGGTTTGCGTCCAAAGATCACTAGCTAGCCACCCTTGTGCGGGTCGATTATTCCAATTAACGATATAGCCTTGCGATGGATTACGCGTAGTCGGGTTGTCGCTGTATGGGCGAAATCCCAACCAATCATCAGCACCCGTGCCCACTGCGGGAATCCTCGAGTCATGGCTTGCTGCACGCAAAGGATAGCGACCACCATGGGTATAGCCGATATTTCCTTTAACATCCATATAGTAGAAATTAATGTTAGCGGCAATTCCCTTAAGACGCGACTGGAATGCATCCATGCTCTTATCTTTAGCTAAATTCACCCACGCCATCATGGTCTGAACTTCAGCGCCCTCCCAAGCTCTGGCGCGGGCGTAAGCAATGCCTTCATCCGCATCCATTTGCACCACCATCCCATGCACGGTTCTGCGTGCTTTTACTTTCACTGGCGCCGAGTCGCGCACCAGAATGACTTCGGTCCAACTTTCAAAAGATTTTTCTTTACCCTTATGACGATAGTATTCTGGTTTACCAGGCACCAATTGCTCTCGATAAACATCTACTTGATCACTCATGCCGGCGGTACTGCCCCAACCAACCTCATTGTTGTGTGCAAACAACATGGTTGGCAAGCCAAGCAAGGTATTGCCCACTACGTCAAAGTCGCCACCGTGAAGACCAATGCCATACACGTAAGACGGCAGGCCAAAACCAAATTGCGGCCCATTAACGAGCGCGCCATCGGCATTTTCTAACTTACTGCCTCTAACCGACCAAAAATTACTCGCTGATGCATACTCAGGTGAAATGTAACCATGATTAGCGATTTGCTTGGCATGCGATGCCTGAACTATAGGGTCATCGCTGGTACCTCTAAACTTACCTTTATCATCCAAAACTACTCTTTTGGTGGATGCGTCCTCGATAGGCGAACTAGCAAATATCGACGGTTGAGAAGTCGTTGATAAGCGGGCCGAGGCCGACGTTATTTGCGTTCGCGGAACGGTGGTTGGAGAACTTGGGTCAAGCAACCATTTTGAAGCATCAAAAATACGTTTGGCTTTCTCCTGCCCATGCAGTTTACTCAAGCTATTTATAAGGCCAAGACTATCCAGCTCCGAATTAAAGTCTGAATAGCGGTGAATTATCGAACCAACAAAGATCATCGCGACGTTTTCGGCTACCCACAATTCAGGTAGAAAATCGAAATCAGAAAACTCTTTGGGCAATAATGTATCCCGATCTGCCAGAACCTCTTTAACACGACGACTAAAACCATCTGCATAGGCTTGTAGAATTTCTAGATCCTGCGGTTCTAAACTTTTGAGTTGCTGCGCAACAGCACGATGATCATACGCAGTACGTACGTGCTTATCTAAATCTAGATATTCCTTACCTAAAACTTGTGCAACGCGCCCTTCAACCGTACGACGCAACATTTCCATTTGAAATAATCGGTCGGTGGCCACGGCATAACCATAGCCAAAATAAACACCATAATTGTTGTTAGATACCACATGAGGGGTACCATATTGATCACGATAAATAGTGACAGATGAATCAGCCGTACTCTCAAGGTTAACAACCTCATCGGTAGCATTGTCGAGCCCAGTTGATTTAGTGGTAGGCCGATCCGAGCATGCGCTAAGGAGTAACGCGCTGATTAAAAAAACCACATTCGTCAATGGTAAAAAAGATGGGCATGCCTTATACACGCCCATCTTTTTTATTGCTTTATATATTGTTATATAAGAAGTGGTATCCCACATATATTAGTAGCTATTAAAAATTAACTGTTCCAGTAATCCCGGTTGTTCTCGGCGCGCCAAAGACGCCAATTGACCCTGGGCCAATGCGAAAAGCATGTGTAATATAATCTTCATCAGTTACGTTTTGCGCCCACAATGTGAGTTGATATTTTTCGTTTGCTGAATGCCAATCAATACGCAAATCCAGCAAATCAACTTCATCCGCAATGGTTTCAGTCAAGGTTGGAAAATCAAAGTGCTGCTCGTCTACATGACTAAATTGCGCCCTAAAGTCAAACAGGCCGCTATTGGTTGGCAAACTATAGGTCGCCGTTAAACCATAAGAGTTTTCAGGCGCTTGACGCAATGGCAAACCGGAAAAGTCTGCAGAACCACCCGCGGTTTCCAATACTAAATCGTTGGCCTCAGTGTCTAAATAACCGTAGTTGCCAGCCAGTCGAAACCTTTCAGTCGCCTGCCATGTAAAATCGAGTTCAATACCAGCCAAATCAGCACTACCCACATTGGTTGTTTGGAATGAACCAAAATCGGAGTTCGGTACTGGGCCAAAGCGCACGACTTGCAAATCTTCATAATCAGACGTAAAAGCACTGAAATTAAAGCGCAAAGTATTACTCAAGAAATTTCCTTTAAAGCCCACTTCGAAATTGGTAACGTCTTCGGGATTCACCACATCGGTTGCGGCACTCTCCACACCTTGAGACCCTGCAAAACCACCGGACTTATAACCGGTCGATATTGTCGCGTAAAAACTTGCACTGTCGCTTGGTTGATATTGTAAAGACACCGTCGGCGAAAAATCATCAAAATCTACTTCGGCTGGCGCGATAAATGTTTCATTAATAATATTAAGACTGCCTGCAACGCGGTTGCCACCAAAAACACAATCATTGGCGTTAGCAAAGCCTGCAGCGACAACAGCCGCATCATCAAAGTCACAGTTAATCGCCGACGCTTGATAATCGCGCTCATCACGACTAAAACGACCACCAAAGTTCAATGTGACTTGCTCATTGAGCTCCCAAGCTCCCTGACCATAAAGGGCGAAACTGGTTGTTTCATTTTCCGTACGAGTGAATTCATTACCAATCGTATTTTGGCCCGTTGCCGCCGTTGTAAGATCTAAACGAAATTGTTCTGCACGATTAGTATCTTCTATCAAAAAATAAGCACCAGCCACATAGCTAAAACTACCACTTGGTTTCGAAGTCCATCTAAATTCCTGGGAGAAAGTATCAATTTCTTCGACAATATCATCGATCACGTCGATGCCAAATACACCATTAGCAAGATCTGGGGCGATAGGAGCCCCAATGGAGGGTAACTCCCAATCAGTTTCAACACTGCGCACCGCCGTAATCGTAGTTAGGATTCCACCGCCAAACTCGATGTCTCCTTGCAAGCTAACACCGCCCGTTTCGCGATCACTAAAGCCTTCTACTGGCGTTGCATTTTGACGCGGTTCTGTTGCACCTAAGGACGGAGCAATACCTGCCTCAAAAAATGGCCCAGCGATTGGAGTACGCCCAGCATCCGCTCGTTCATCTTCAAAATAATCCGCGGACAACAACCAATCAGTGTTACCGGTCTCCCACAATAATTGACCGCGAATAGTAGTTTGATCTTCGTCTTGCACCTCAACACCTAGCAGCACATTATCTACAAACCCATCATGCTCTCGATGATTAACGACGAGTTTTCCCGAGACATTCTCGCTGAGCGGCCCACTGACCAAACCCTGATAGCGAAGAATACCTTCGTTCCCTACAGTCGCAGATACTTTGCCATTAAACTCTTTAGTTGGCTTAGACGTTACTACACTGATAGCACCACCAATTGCATTGCGACCAAACAAAGTGCCTTGTGGACCTTTTAATACCTCAATACGTTCTAAATCAAATAAATCAAAATTAATACCAGCACCACGACCTATATAAACCCCGTCTAAAAATAGTGCGACCGAATTATCCAAACCAGCCCCATCATCGGCAGAGTTAACGCCGCGCAAGGATAAAAGCGCTTGACCTGGAGCAAATTCACCATACGTAAAGCCAGGGACATTAAATGCCAAAGACCCGGCATCAAAAATATTAGCCGCTTCTAACTCCT
>CAZJWW010000065.1:0-14771 GCA_964549895.1 uncultured Gammaproteobacteria bacterium | reverse complement strand
ATGCTGAGGAATTCCTTGTAGAGGACCAATCCGCTTATCAAGAAGCGCTAGAAAAGGTCAAAGCGGGCGATTCCATAGTATTGAAAAACGGTGTTTGGAATGACTTTGAAATGCTTTTTGAGGGGAAGGGAACTGCCGAAAAGCCGATAACGCTAAGGGCCGAGACAAAAGGTGAGGTAATTATCAGCGGCGAATCAAACCTAAGTTTGGCTGGTGAACATTTGGTGGTCTCTGGACTAGTGTTCAGAGATGGATTTACGCCGACGAATACCGTCATTGCATTCAGAAAAAGCAAGCAAGAATTAGCATCTAATACGCGAGTAACGGAAACGGTTATCGATAGTTTTAATAACCCAGAGCGTTTTGAAAACGACAGTTGGGTGGCTATGTATGGCAGAAACAATCGTTTTGATCATAACCATTTAGAAGGTAAGAAAAATAAGGGTGTGACTATGTCAGTGCGCCTGAATACCGAAGCCAGCCAAAAAAATTATCATCGTATAGATCATAACTATTTTGGCCCTAGACAAATTCTCGGGTCTAATGGTGGTGAAACGCTTCGTGTTGGAACCAGCCACTTTTCTTTAACTGATTCATTTACCACTGTAGAAAATAACTATTTTGATCGCTGTGATGGTGAATTGGAGATTATCTCTAGTAAATCTGGAAACAATAAATTTATCGGCAATGTGTTCTTTGAATCACGAGGAACGCTAACCATGCGCCATGGCAACGACACCTTGATTGAAGGTAATGCTTTTTTTGGTAATGGCGTTGATCATACAGGTGGAATTCGTGTGATTAACAAACGTCAAACGATTCGCAATAACTACATGGAAGGTCTCGCCGGTTATCGCTTTGGTGGTGCTTTGGTGATCATGAACGGAGTGCCTAATTCTCCTATCAATCGTTATCATCAAGTTGAAGATTCATTAGTTGAAAACAATACTTTAGTAAACTCGGACCACATACAATTAGCCGCTGGTAGCGATACTGAACGTTCTGCTATTCCTATTAGAACGGCGTTTAAAAATAATTTGATTTTTAACGATGATAAACGTGATCCGTTTACAGTTTACGATGACATTAGTGGCATTTCATTCGAAGGAAATATGATTAACGCCGCCGACGGTGTCAAGATACCAGAAGGCTTTGCAAGTAATGACTTCGCCGTGAGTAAGACCGGCAGCGGATTAACCGTGTCACAATCTGAAGATGTTGGAATTAATCCGGATCTCAAGCTAATCCAAAAAGATGAAGTAGGAACCGATTGGTATCCTAAACCAAGCGTCGAGGCGGTTTTTGATAAAGGCAAAGTTATCTCAGTAAAGCCGGGGATAGACACCATTAGCGCAGCTTTAAAAGAAGCTAATGATAGCGACATTTTAAGTTTGGCCGGTGGCAGCTATACCGTCACCAGAGTGCTGAATCTAGATAAAGCCATTACGTTACGGACAAAGTCAAAGTTATCCAATGTGTCTCTAGCATTTGAACGTGGTGCGCTTTTTGAAATTCAAGATGGCGGTAACTTAAAATTAAGTGGTTTAAAAATTACCGGTACTGAATCTCCAGACAGCGCTGGTAATACCGTTATTCGAACTCAGCGCCGGTCTATGCTCAGCAACTATAATGTGCTTATCGAAAACGTTGATGTAAGCGATCTGGATATCAATCACTCTTTTGATTTTATGAGAGTTTCGAAAGGCACCTTCGCTGATCGAATTGAAATCTCTGATTCTACCTTTACCAATATTACAGGTGCTTTATTAGGCTTAGACAAAGAGAGTGATGATTACGGTATTTATAATGCTGAATACGTAACTATCAAAAATTCCAATTTCGAATCACTTGGAGGTGATTTGGTTGATTACTACCGTGGTGGAACGGATGAAAGTACATTTGGCCCTCACTTTGAATTAAGCAATTCAACAATTAATAACGTAGGCAACAATAAACGTAATAAATCAAAGAGCTCAATTTTGTTGCATGGCGTGCAAGTTACCAATATTTCCAATAATAGTTTTACCAACAGTCCATCAATAACTGTGAACCACACAGTCGGCGAGCCGGTGACTAAAGTGACAAATAATGAGTTTGTGAATACACCAGAAATTTTAGTGGCGGAGCTAAATAGTGATGAGGTTGATACCGCTGAGCTATCTAACAACACTTTTCGACAAGTTGAAAACTAGCCACTAAGTTTGTCTCGTAAACTTTTAAAAACCAATTCTTAAAACAAAAGTTTTAAAACACAAGTCTTAAAATTTAGAACTAACAACAGAATACTGCCAGAGGAGTTATTTCAAAATGAAAGAACAAAGCCCAGCATTCATAACTGCTGACCCTTCAATGGTTGAGCAAGTAGATGAAGGCATTAAGCGACAGTTCCTCGGTTACGGCCCAGAATTGATGGCCGTTAAAGTCTGGTTTGAAGAAGGCGCCGAAGGTTATCAACACGATCACCCCCACACACAAGTGAGTTATGTAGAAAGCGGTGAGTTTGAAGCGACCATCGATGGCGAAACTAAAATTTTACGTGCTGGCGATTCTTTTTATGTAGCGCCGCATAAATCGCATGGTGCCATATGTAAAAAAGCAGGGGTGCTTATTGATATTTTCAGCCCCGTTCGCGAAGACTTTCTAGCCGGAGAATAATATGCAAATGAAGAACTTACGTTGGTGGGTAATCGCGTTGGTGGCTCTAGCCACAGTGATTAACTATATCGATAGGCAGGCATTAAGTGTTTTATGGCCCTTTATGGGCAATGAAATTTACCCCGAATATAATCCAGATCAGTTAAAACAGGTATTAGGCACAGTTAGTGTTGTATTCCTTTTTTCATATGCAATCGGCCAAGCTTTATTCGGTAAGATTTTTGATTGGATTGGAACGCGTCTAGGCTTTGTTTTATCAATCACGGTTTGGTCCCTCGCCACGGCTCTGCATGCTTTTGCACAAGGCATTCTTACATTCAGTATCTTCCGCGCTTTATTAGGTGTTTCTGAAGCGGGTAACTGGCCAGGTGCGGCAAAAGCTAATGCTGAGTGGTTTCCATCTAACGAGCGAGCATTAGCGCAGGGTATCTTTAATTCTGGAGCAGCGATTGGTGGCATTATCTCCGTACCGTTAATTGCCTATCTCGCGATTTCTTTACAGTGGCAAACAATTTTTGTCCTTATTGGACTAATTGGTCTAGTTTGGTTAATTCCTTGGTTGGTATTAGTAAAATCACCGCCAACAACACATCCATGGATTACAACCGATGAACGTGAATACATTCTATCCGGTCAAAAAAATCAAGACATAGATGAAGATGGTCAATACGATGAAGGCTATGTGCCCAGTTATGGTGAAATGCTCTCGCGTAAAGAAAGCTGGGGCGTCATTTTTGCAACGGCCGCGATCGATCCAATTTGGTGGCTATTTATTGTTTGGATCCCAACTTATTTAGTCGAAGTTTATAATATCGACGTTAAAGGCTTAGCAACTATCGGATGGGTTCCTTATGTCGGAGCCATGTTTGGTGCATGGTTTGGTGGATTTTTAGCATTAAATAGAATAAATGCAGGTTGGAGTGTTAACAAAACGCGTAAATCCGTTATTGTGCTCGGTTGTCTGATAATGCTCGTATCATTTTTTATACTCCGAGACCCAGGCAACGCAAACAACGCGGTACTTGTTATGGCAGCTATTTTGTTCGGTTTTCAAACATCGATTGGCAGCATTCAAACCTTGCCAAGTGATTTGCTTGGTAAGGGTAGTGTGGGTTCATTGGCTGGTTTTGCTGGCATGTCAGCAAAATTTGCAGCCGCCGCTCTAACCGCGACCGTTCCTGCGTTAACCGCCGGTGCGAATTATCAGAATGTTTTTATTCTAGGTGCCGTATTGGCGTTTATCGTGATGGCCAGTATTTTGGTGTTAGTTCCTAAAATTGAACCTCTCAAACCTTTATAGAATTCACTTTAAATCAACTGCAGTAAATAACTGCAGTTAAATAACATTTTTAAATTTAAAACGTAGTAAGGGAAACATATGAAACTCGAAAACAAAGTAATTATAGTCACCGGTGGGGTGCGTGATATTGGTCGTGCGGTCTCTATTCAATTAGCATCAGAAGGAGCCAAACTCGCAATTAACTACTATGGCAGTGAAGACCAAGCTGAATCTTTGCGTGAAAAATTTGCGGCAGACGGTACCGATGCAATCATTATTAAAGGTGATATGACTAAAAGTGCCGATGTCGAATCTTTGGTCTCACAAACTACTGAAGCTTATGGTCAAGAAATACACGGCTTGGTTAACATAGCTGGTGGTTTGGTAGCTCGCAAAACAATTGATGAGATGGACGAAGATTTTTTCGACAAAGTCATGAAGTTAAATATGAATTCCACTTTTTTGACCATCAAAGCAATTGCACCCTTGATGTCTGAAGGTTCTGCGATTGTGAATTTCGCATCTCAAGCGGGGCGTGATGGCGGCGGCCCAGGCGCTTCTGCATATGCTACGTCGAAAGGCGCGGTAATGACCTTTACTCGATCAATGGCAAAAGAACTTGGTCCTAAAGGAATTCGTGTTAATTCGCTTTGCGCGGGCATGATCAGCACTACCTTCCACGATACTTTTACTAAAGATGAAGTCCGCAAGAATGTAGCCAATGGCACTCCATTAAAACGTGAAGGTAATCCTCAAGAAGTAGCCTCGACAGTGAGCTTTATGCTTACTAACGATGCTTCATTTTTACATGGCGTCAACCTAGATATCAACGGCGGATTGCTTTTCTCTTAAGAGCACCTGCGAACCAGATAGAATCATTTTAGAGTTTTGGGGTTGCAACACAGCATATGTCGATATCGATAGCTGTCATTGGCGAGTGCATGCTTGAATTAACGCATGTTAAAAGTGCTGCTGACAATACGGAATCAAAAGGGTCTTCTGCCGCGTTGCCGCTCGGTATGAGTTATGGTGGAGACACCATAAATACCTCCATCTACCTCTCCAGAAATAATGTTGATGTCAGCTACGTTACTGGGCTTGGCGACGATACCATGAGTGATTGGTTGATCGACGAGTGGTCTAAAGAGGGCATAGACTGCTCATTGGTCACTCGCATGGACAATTCTGTACCTGGTATGTACATGATCAATGTGGATGATGAAGGCGAGCGATCATTCCTATACTGGCGAAAGAATTCTCCAGCAAGTCGAATATTCGATGAAGTAGCAAGCGCTGAAAAACTATTTCAGTCCATCAGCGGTTATGAATATTTATATTTGTCTGGTATCAGCTTAGCCATTCTCGAAACTGATTCGTGTGATCGATTATTGCGCTTACTGGAAAAATATCGCCGGCAGGGCGGCAAGCTAATATTCGATGGCAACTATCGACCCAAATTATGGTCCAGCGTTGACGCAGCCCAGCGCGCTTATACGAAGATTTATAAGATAACCGATATTGCGCTACCAACTTTAGAAGATGAAGCTTTATTGTTTGGATTTGATTCCGCAGAACAAGTCATGCAATCGATTCATAATCAAGGTGTGTCTGAAGTTGTGGTTAAAATGGGCGGCGAAGGTTGTCTTACACTTCACGAGGACGCACCTAAATTCATAACAACTGAAATGATTGAACCGGTGGATACTACCGCGGCAGGGGACTCTTTTAACGCCGGATACTTAGCAGCGAGGCTTAAGGGTTCCACTAAAATAGATGCCTGCTACGCCGGCCATGCATTAGCCGGCAAAGTTATCCAACATCGCGGAGCGATTATCCCTCAGAGTGCAGCTTAAAAGAGCGAGTAGCAGATAACATCAGGTTAAAGCATGGCAATAGCGCAATCCGACAAAAGTGTTTTTTATAAAGTTGCCCAATGGACTATTTTTCCAATTGCCTTAGTCGGTGTTCCTACCGCAATATATTTATTGCTTGATAATGGTGCTTCGGTGCCAATAGCCACTTATTCGGTTGTCGTTGGCTTAGGGTTTTTATTTTGGTTTGCTGAATGGCTAATGCCGTATAGGCGCGAATGGAATAAACCACAGGGAGATGTGGTTAATGATTTAATTAGTGGCACGATTGCCTATATTCTTTTACCGATTTTCCTTAAACCTTTTTTTATAGCACTGCTAGCTGGAGTTACCGCATGGTTAGCATTTCAAGCGGGTGGAACACTTTGGCCCAGTGATTGGCCGATTATATGGCAATTGTTGCTCATGCTGTTATTGGGTGACGCAGGTCGCTATTGGGGCCACCGACTCGCTCATACGCTACCTCTGCTATGGCGCTTTCATGCGGTACATCATTCAGCCACTCGTCTGTGGTGGTGGAATGCCACACGTCAACATCCGGTGGATAAAACGTGGTTTACCTTCACCGAAATGCTATTTCCTGTGTTATTGGGTGCTGACGGTGTGGTGCTCTCTATGTATTTAGGGGTTACAGCGGTTTGTGGTTATTCTCAACACTGTAATATCGACCTAAAATTAGGGTGGTTTTACTGGATTTTTAATGTTGTTGAACTGCACCGCTGGCACCATTCCAAAGATGCCAACCAGTCCGACAATAATTTTGGCAATAATCTTATTATTTATGATCGATTATTTGGTACGTATTACCACCCAGAACGTCAAGGTGATTCTGATTCAGAAGTTGGGAGTATTGGCGTTTTGAATCCAAACTATCCAAAAAATTATCTCGGGCAATTAAAAGCACCGTTCATTAAAAACTTAGATAAAGCTCAACCTGAAAATGATCCTCTAGTTAAGTAAAGGGAGTCGATGCAGGCTTATCTATTTGAATAAATTACTTTAGATATATAATATAATTCATTGAAATATAAATATATTATATGTCTATTTATTTTAAATAGAGCGAAATCAAGATCCTTCAGATGAGCGAAAAGAAATTTGAAAATTATACCGCTGCTGCTGATTTCAATTCATTATTCTGGTTCCTCATTGATAACGGTATCGATAATAGGAACTATCCACCCTATGTTTGCTGGGTTATTGGAGTTTAACTCTGGATTGCCATTCGTTTGAATGTGAATAAATTTAGCTGAAAAACCATCCCACCAGAGATCATTGTTAGCACATGCTGGTCTGGGGCCTACTTTCCATTGCAACACGTTCCTACCAGGCCTTAATTGTGAAGAGTTCAATGGCAATCGAAAACTAATCCAATCTCGCCATTGCCCAGATACACAATTGTTTTCTCGGTATAAATCGATGTTTACAGGTATATCTGGGCCACCATTAATACTGACCAGAGGCTGGCCACGAAGAGCTCCACTCAACTGACCTAGCAATATGGGGTTGTCATCAAAATCGTTCGGCAATTCGATGGTAACGGTTTGTGTGTCGCCAATAGGTCGATTGCCGTTGCGTTCCAAATAAACTACATCACTAGCTCGGTATGCTTGGTAGGGTGCGATTATTGGCCCGCTAAAACGAATGTTGTCCCAATGGAACGTATAAATATCTAAGTTATTGCCGCTGCTTGCTGGTGTGTATGCATGTGTTTTGAATTGTACAAGTCCGCGCTTAAATGGCAGGCCTCCGGGCACCTGAACAACGAACCTATCGAAACCACCGTCTGCGGTTTCAATTCCCCAGATTATCTGATTATCCTTGAACTCAATACGCATGGTACGACGAATTCTTCGATCATCTAATGCTGGGTCAAAGGGATGATTTTCTCGCCAGCGGTAAAAATCAAAACGGTCAAATTGACGATTTTCGAGAGACCATCCATTGGGTGCAAATTCATTTTCTCCTATACGAACTTGCCGGACATTTTCGCGAAAATCCAGCACAATTCGGTCACGTGGATAGGTTTCATCAACTGCGGAGTTTCTTGGTGCAGACGCAAATTTAATTTGTTCTCTCGGTGCGATCAAAATTTCCCACCAGTGCCTTTGCGTATGCCCTTCGTTTATATTTACATCAAATTGCAACACACCGCCTTCTGAGAAATCAAACTCCTGTCTTGGCCAAAACAGGCTATTGGAATAGGCCCCCACCTCACCCATGGAAGACATCATATGATTGCGACATATATAAAAACTGGGATCTGGATCATCGCTATCGGAATTTTGTATCGTGCTTACCGAATGTTGAGGCAACGGCACAATAGAAGGAATCGGACCAGTGCAATCATTGGCATGATCGGCTAGAAATGGATCAAAGATTTTCGTGAAATGTTCTTGTGGATGTGTGCGATGCGTTGCAACATATTCGAAACTGCGCGGCAAAGCTTCTTGTGATGGGCTAGCAGGACTATTAGTAAATTCTTCCTCGAAGGCCCATTCATAATCTGTTGTCTGTGCATTAAGGGCTTCTAAAAAAAAGCAAAATCCAACGACTAAGAATAAAAAAAGCTTCATATTTGTTCTATCTACTTTCTGACACCTCAAGATCTGCTACGGCAAGGTGTGCGTGCGAGCATAAAAAAATCAATACACTTCTACCTCTGATACCACTTACTATAGAGCACACAGACAATTGTCAAAATGCTCATTAATGAATAGTAACGGCTGTGAAAATAAGAACGGCTTGTTTGAATTAGCGGCTAAAATTTGTATTAGTAATTAGGCTCTAATTTTATAAGCCATTGAAATATAATATGAAATGAATTGATTGCATATGATTGTATACTATTATACTATTTTGGAATGGATATAAAATTGAATCAGTCGCAATCATCAGTGGATTTAATTGTCGAAAATATTAGAGACGCAATTATTTCAGGTGAGCTACTTACCGGTCATCAACTCAAACAAGATCATTTAGCTGCGCAATTTAGCGTTAGTAAGATTCCTATTCGTGAAGCATTGAACCAGCTCAAGACCGAGGGTCTGGTGGTCAGCCATAACAATCGTG
The DNA here is from genome assembly GCA_964549895.1 of uncultured Gammaproteobacteria bacterium. Classification (GTDB taxonomy): domain Bacteria; phylum Pseudomonadota; class Gammaproteobacteria; order Arenicellales; family Arenicellaceae; genus Arenicella. The sequence continues at coordinate 5,894 of CAZJWW010000065.1, read as the reverse complement.
GTTCGGTTGTTTCTTCTTTGTCGATAGAAGAAGTAGAAGAAATTTACACAATGCGATTAACTTTAGAAGAAGTTGCGCTAAAGCGTTGTATTGAAAATTTGGAATTGGAACATATCATTGCAGCGGAAACAGCTCTCAGATTAACGGATCAAAGCGACGACCCTGTTGAATGGGCTCGTTTAAATTGGCAGTTTCACACCAGCCTTTATGAAGCCGCGGGAATGTCGATGCTAATGGAAACTGTTACTCGATTGCATAACAACGTCGCTCGCTATATGGTCCTTTATCTCAAGGAAATGGATTATAAAGAGGTCTCTCAAGCAGAGCACTGGGTACTGCTAGAAGCTTGTAAGGATAAGAAGAGCAGAGTCGCAATTAACATATTACGCATACACCTAAAGGATGCTTTGCGTCAAACCATGCACTATATGCAACTTAAAGATCAATGCCACTGAGAGAATAACTATGGGTCTACTGGACAATTTTGAGCGCTATCCACTTACCTTTGGGCCAACCCCCATTGAATTTTTACCGAGATTGACGGATGCCTTGGGCGGCAAAATTGAAATTTACGCTAAGCGCGATGATTGCAACTCAGGCTTGGCCATGGGTGGCAATAAGCTCAGAAAACTGGAATACATAGTACCTGACGCAATTGCCTCGGGCGCGGACACACTTGTTTCTATTGGTGGGGTTCAATCCAATCATACCCGTATGGTGGCAGCAACCGCCGCCAAGATTGGCATGAAGTGCCGCTTGGTACAAGAATCTTGGGTGCCACATGAAGATGCTGTTTATGATCGCGTTGGTAATATCCTTATGACACGACTAATGGGCGCTGATTCGCGCTTGGTTGATGAGGGTTTCGATATAGGTATTCGTCAAAGTTGGGAAGAGGCCATGCAAGATGTGCGCGATGAGGGCGGGGTGCCGTATGGAATTCCTGCAGGCGCGTCTGTACATAAGTACGGTTGTCTCGGTTATGTTGGTTTTGCCGAAGAAGTCCGTATGCAAGAACAAGAACTTGGCTATCAATTTGATTACATTATTGTCTGTGTGGTCACGGGTTCGACTCAAGGCGGCATGATTGTTGGTTTTAAAGCCGATGGTAGGGCAGACAGAGTGATTGGTATAGATGCTTCTGGCACGCTGGAACAAACGCGCGCACAAGTAAAAGAAATCTCACAAAATACTGCTAAATTGATAGAGCTTGGTCAAGATATTACTGATAACGATATTCATATTAACCCCGATTACGCGTACCCAGCATACGGTGTTCCTAGTCATGAAACCAATGAGGCGATACGACTCGCCGCACAGACAGAGGCTATGATCACTGACCCAGTTTACGAAGGTAAATCAATGCAGGGCATGATTGATTTGGTTAACAAGGGCTTCTTCCCAGACGGGTCAAAAGTTCTTTATGCGCATTTAGGTGGGGCACCTGCGTTGAATGGTTATAGCTATACTTATCGCAACGGTTAGCCGGCTGTTTTACACACCGGCAGCAAGCACATCGGCTGCACCAATTTTACCGTGTTGCGAGAGCAGTAATCGATAGTGAGAATGGATTAAATCTCGGTCCATTTGACACAATCTAAGGTGGCGTCGACCAGGCTTACCTGTGAAAGCTGTACGACCATGCAAGACCTGTTGATTGTCGAATACAAACGCCTCACCCGGTTGTAATAGATGATTAAGGCTATAACGACCGCTGGTAATAATTTTCGAGAACTTTATCAGCGCTAAGTAATAGTCATCGACTACTTCAGGTGGCAGGTCAAAGGTGCCCATGGAGCGTTCGTGAAATCGAATCCCTTCAATTTCTTTATTTTCATTAATTCTAATAATCGGCGCGCGCGATCTAAGATGCACATCCGCACCTTGTGGAACGATATCCTCGCGGTAACGAATATACGGAATCGAAATTTCTGACAGCAGTTTAAAACCTTCAATATCAACGGAGCGCATTTCTTCACAAGCCGCTATACCATTAGTCAAACTGGAAGCGCCGCCACCGCCGCCACTGGCTTCGACGCAAAATAATATTCGCACCCCCGGTGGAGAATAGCGGTAAGGATCGTCGGAATGCGGATCTAAGGCTTCACTGGATTGAGAAAGATCCCAGACATCGGGCTCTGAGATTAGATCAAAAATACGTCCAAAATCATTAGACGTGTAGGGAGCGAGATACTTTTCTAATGCCTCAATTCCGTCTGAAGTGCTTGGCAGATCGGTAACGTGCGAAAGGCCGTAATCGACAATTTGCGTCAATAATTTCAAGTGTTCGGAATTACCAGTTTCTAGTGATGAAAAGTTAATCGTTGGAATATCATCATTGATTTCATCACCCCAAGATACTGGCCGATGCTTGCGAATTTTTCTGGATTCTTTTTCTGGGCAATGTTCTCTAAGCCAATCCAATTTAAAAAAACTAGTATGGTCTTCAGATTTCCACGACACCTTGAGTTGGTTGTCTTCAAAAATTTCGGCGTTCTCTATTTCAGTTTGTTCATCCATTTGGCGCAGATAGAAACTTCGAATAGCCGATAATTTGTCACCACCTGAGCTGCAATTGTCTCTCAGCCAAAAACGATTATAGCGGCTTATGTGTCCACTGGCCCAATGAATAGAAATTGCTCTACCATGATTCTCAATTTTATTTACCGAACAATCTTCCTTGCGAATAGGGTACTGGATTCCTTCATGAGAGTTTGAATTCACCATATTGGTTTTAGCTCCTACTTTGATTATTCGTTATACGTCCCAATGGTTAACCCAGTCACCTTCAACTTGAAGATTCGTATTGCTGGCATTTTCTACACGTTTACAAACTAATAGTTCCGCTTCATCATTGCCGAATTCTTCGCGTGCTTCTTCGAACTTTTGTCGAGCTAATCGCGTCATATCCATTTGTGTGCGTGTTTCCGTTCCTAACTGGTCTAGCAAACGGAGGTCTTTGCAACACAATTCCAAACTAAAGGAAGGGTCGTAATGACCCGCAAATATAGAGGGCACATCATGACGGGCGACAAAGGTATCGCCCACACTGTTTTTGATAGCATGCCAAAGCGTCATAAGGTCTATGCCATTATTTTGGCCTAATGATAAGGCTTCGCCAATAGCACACGCATTGATAAACCAAATTTGATTGGTGATTAGTTTAACCACATTGCCAGACCCTAATTCGCCACAATGAATCGGTAGGCCCAACATTTCAAAATAAGGAAAAATTGCATCTACATCTTTTTTATTACCGCCTACAAAGAACGTTAATTTTCTTAGACGAGCCCCATCCACTGCGCCGGTAACAGGGGCTTCGACTACTTTGATATTGCGTTCCTTTGCAATTTCGGTCATGTCTAATAACACGTCTTTATCGTTGGTGGTTAAATCTACCCAGATGCTCTCTTTTGGCATAACCTTCAGTAATTCAGGCAATGCTGCCGCCACATGTTTGGGCTCCGGCAGAGAGGTAAACAAAATATCAACACTTGCAGCGAGCTCCGAACCAGAATTAGCGACGTTAACGCCCATGTCAGCAAACACTTTGCATTTACCTTCTTGTAAATCGAACACGCTGATATCACAATCAGAATTAAATAGGTTGCGTGCCATGGGTTCCCCCATATTTCCTAAACCAATAAAACCAATTTTCATAATTCTATCCCGTCCAAAGTTTGTCTTTAGCTAGCTTACGGTGATCTTGAATGAATCAAGATTTATTGAATGATTCAAACTTAACAATAGTATTAACGTGATACTCATCATTTGCACTACTAACTATTATTAGTTTTGGTTGTTAGATGCATTAGTCTTCAATCAACTTTCGCGCTCCACCTCTTTTAAAATGTTCTCAATATAGCTGCTAATCAAATGATCGCTAAAGTAATCAATTTGTTTTCGCTTGAAACCAGCTATTAAACCTTTCCACATATCTGTTTTGCGTTCCACTGCATTAAGCTTTTTTATTTGGCCGTGCGAGTCTAGGTAAATTTCCTCACCCGCATGACGGTACCCAAGCCAAACTGGTGGTGAGCGAGGAACGATGTCGTTATTATTCACCCATCGATAGTAATCCACCTTGGCATGATTAATGTAGCGTTTAGTGCCCACTCGAGGGCTGCCAAACGTATGTACTTGCTCAGGCTGAGTATCGATATGTGATAGTAAGCAACGACCAGCACAAATTGATGCCATAGCGCCGCCCAGTGAATGCCCCGTAAACCATAATTTCTTTGTCAGGTTCTGCTTGTATTCCACCAGCATTTTTTCCAACTGCGGCCAAAGATCGTCAACTTCTTTTTTAAAGCCACGATGTACGTGCCCGACAGTTTCTGCGAGTGCCTTAGTGGCATCCATATCTGCCTTAATGTCATTCCATTCATTGGGTTCTGTGCCGCGAAAGGCAATAACAATATCGCTGGAATTAGCAAAGGAATAAGCCTGCGAACCGTCGTTGTTATAGAAGTTTGTATCTGTAAATCCGAGTCTATTAGCTGCTTTTGTTGCTTCCGCCTGAGGGAGGTAGGCAATCATTGATAACTCGGCCAGCAATAACGCACGCTTTAAAAATGAATAAGACCAGATGTCCTTAAGTTTCAAAGGAGAGCGTTCCAAAACAGAGTGTTCTAGCCCCGATTTTCCCGAGCCAGAGAGCTCAGAAGGAGCGTTTTCAGAGTCAGGTTGTGGCTCTGAATGCAAATTGAGTTGGTTTGCAGTCTGATCAGCAATTTTCGGGGGCTCGACATTCATAACTTCAACCGAAATTTAGTATTTATGTATGATCATTATTTTAATTATTCTTATTAGAATCTGCTGCCTAATTGAGAATTCTGTTTATTATTGCTCGCAAAGTTAAGAGAGAAGAAAAAACTCGAAAACTTACAAGACTGCCAAACCGAAAAAGATTAGTGTGCCAACCACTAGCATAGATACAGTTTTGCCTTTGAAACGTGGATTGAGGAGCCCGGCAATAACGCCCGTTAATAAAATCACCATCAAACTAATAGCAACAAATTTCTGATACCACTTGAATGCTAAAGGACCATGCCCTTTGTGAAGTTCTATCATGGATTTTTGGAGATCTGGAAAGATTTTACTTAAACTTAACTTGCCGTTTGATTGATTGAGCTCATAATGAATTTTAGATGTTGGTCGAGTTTGCAGTAAATTTCCTCTGTTTTTTATGTACTCAAATTCATCTGCAATTCCCATCGAGTCTAATAACGCTCTCATTTGCGACGCTAGATCATCTGATTCAAAATTAAACGTGGTATTAATCGGCAGCTCTAAAAATTGTTTTTCAGTATTGCCCTTAATGCCGAAGAGGTACAGACCACCAGATACAGCCACCATGATAATAAACGGGGCAATTAACGAGGCAATCAGAAGGTGTATCCAAATAATAAGTTGTTTGATCGGAAGCATGAAGGGGGTACTCTTGTTAGTCTTTTAATTTATCGATTCGAAACCCATCGCGACTCTCATGAATCGGTAGGTATCGGCCGTAATTGGCCAGGTTATGTTTGGGCCGGTTCATATAATACGGGTCTGTTACATAAGATGGAATCGCAATAATTCTATTCTTTTTACTGCTAGTCTCGGTGACTCTATGCATGGAATACCGACCTTTAAATAATTGCAAATCTCCTTGCTTTAAATGCAGTTGTTTAACTGCTTGTCGATCGCCATCCAATACTTTTTGTACTTGCTCAAAACACTCGTCTTCTGGTGTACGCAATCCGGGGCAATACTCAAAAACACCGCCTTCTTCTGCTTCTTGAATCATCAGTGTTACAGTAAACTCGTTACCATCGAAATGCCAAGGAAAAGTATTGCCATCTTCCATGATGCTGTAGGGACACGCCGCTATAGGGTCGGCAAAGCGAAAT
>CAZJWW010000064.1:0-14847 GCA_964549895.1 uncultured Gammaproteobacteria bacterium | reverse complement strand
CGGTAGTTATTGTAACCGAACCAGGAGTTGTGGTGCCGTCCGCATTGGTCACATCGGGTGTAGTCGTTGTCGTTACTACCATAAACGTATCAGGCTCACCAGGACCCGCTGGGAGCGATTGAGGGATTCCAATGGTTAGGTTAAAACCATTAGAGACCCCACCAGAAAAACTGGCACTTTGCAGACAGGTACTACCACCAACCAAAATGCTACCACTAACATTTCCAGCGTTATCATCACTGAGATTTAGAGTAATTGAGCCAGATCCAACACTGTCGGTAAAGCTACCTTGAAAGGTGCTGGTCACGTTTTGGGGAACATCACTTATGGTGTTTCCGCTACTGCATGCAGCCACCAACACTGATAATAATAGGGCTAAAGCTAGATTTTTCATAAGATGGATTTAATATCGTTTATATGTATTTGTATTTGTTAAGAATATAGTGAAAGATAGAGTGTGTGGCAAGGGCGCTTTTGCATTATTTTAGCAAATTAGCAATTATTTCAATTTTCTGACAATTGCATTAATTTGGCTACATGGACCGTAGTGTCCCTTGTTTGTACTGTTTCCACCATATAATCGGCTATTTTAAAGCAGGTGCTGGCTTCTGGTATGTCCTCTAACTGTTCGGTAATTAAACCATTCACCGTTTTGGCTTTATCAGTGGGTAGTTCCCAATCCAGTTTACGATTGATATCACGCAAGTAAGTGCTGCCTTTGACCAAATATGAACCATCGCTTTGTGCACTGATATCGTCGTCAATTCCAGGTACCATCGTTGTAAACTCGCCAACGACTTCTTCCAGTATTTGTTCAAGAGTTATCAAGCCTTTGATGTCGCCATATTCATCTACTACGACGCCGAAGCGTCGACGTTGGTCTTGCAGATTCGTCAGGGCATGGGTAATCGAGGTATTTTCTGGAAGAAAGTAGGGCTCTCGAATCATGTCCAGCATGGTGTCTTTATTAAAATCGCCGAGCTGTGATAAATAAAACATTTTGCGGATATGCGCGATGCCTACAAAATTATCCAATGTGCCATTGAATACAGGAACTCGCGTATGATGCGAAGTGGCTAATTGTTCGACTATTTCATCCCATTCGTCATCTAAGTCAATCGCTTCTATTTCATGGCGCGGCACCATTACGTCTTCTACGGAAACTTGCTCCATTTCCAGAATTCTTAATAACATGTCCTTGTGTGAGTCGTTAAGTTTGCCGCCCGATTCGCGTACGGCCGCACTTAATTCCGCGGACGACAGGGCATCTGTTTGGGTTTTAACTTGGACTTTGAATAGCGCTAGTACGCCGTTCGAAAAGAATTTAACTAACCAAACAAAGGGTGCAATGGCTATTTGTAAAAAAGCCAGTACCCAGCTAGCGGGGTAAGCAATGCGCTCAGGATTGGTGGCGGCCAAGGTTTTTGGCGCGACTTCGGCAAATATCAATACCACGAACACCAGTATCAATGGCGCATACGCCAAGCCGGCGTCGCCAAATAGGCGCAGGCCGATAACAGTCGCGATGGTCGACGCGGCAATATTGGCGACGTTATTACCAAATAGAATCGTGCCTAGTAATCGATCAGGGCTTTTAAGCAAGCGTTGCACTAGTTTGGCACCGCGATGACCTGCCTCAGCCCGTGTTTTTACACGGTAGCGATTTACCGCCATCAATGCAGTCTCAGATGAGGAAAAGAATGCCGATAGTAATATCAATAAAACCAATGCTAGGACAAGCACTGCGATAGGGATGTCGTTCAATGTGTATTCACACTCATGATAATGAAGATAGTCCGCTCTGTGCGGGGTTCGCTATTGTATCACTTCAAACTTTCACTTGGGTATAGTAAAATTCGCGCCCTGCATAGCGAGTTGCCTAAGTTTATTATTATGGTCAACTTGAGAATGAATTAAACCTGTTTATAGAGGAAATACCGTGTTAGAAGAATATCGAGCGCATGTCGCAGAAAGAGCTGAAATGGGCATCGTGCCTGAGCCACTAGATGCCGAGCAGGTGGTCGGTCTTATTGAACTGCTTAAGAACCCCCCAAAAGGTGAAGAAGAGTTCTTGATGGATCTATTCACTAATCGCATACCCGCAGGTGTGGACCAGGCGGCCTATGTTAAAGCGAGCTTTTTAGCGGCAGTGGTGCAGGGTGAAGCTGAGTCGCCGCTGATTTCAGATGAGCGCGCAGTAGAAATTTTAGGCACCATGTTAGGTGGTTACAACATCGAGCCATTGATCAAAGCATTGGATAATCCAAAACTGGCTGACGAAGCAGCGCATTCGTTATCACATACGTTGCTGATGTTCGACGCTTTCTATGATGTAAAAGAAAAAGCCGATGCGGGCAATGAGCATGCTAAAAAGGTAGTGCAGTCATGGGCTGATGCGGAGTGGTTTACCTCGAGAGATTTAGTGGCTGAAAAAATTACTGTCACTGTTTATATGGTGCCAGGCGAAACCAATACTGACGATCTGTCCCCCGCGCCAGACGCGTGGTCACGGCCTGATATCCCCCTGCATGCGTTGGCTATGTTAAAAATGCCGCGCGATGATTTTGATGTAAATGGTGATCCGCTTGGCAAAATTGAAGAACTGAAACAAAAAGGTCACCCGGTTGCTTATGTGGGTGATGTGGTTGGTACTGGTTCGTCGCGTAAGTCAGCGACTAACTCAGTGTTGTGGACCATGGGTGATGATATACCTCATATACCTAATAAGCGCGATGGTGGTTATTGCTTTGGTAATAAAATTGCCCCCATTTTTTATAACACTATGGAAGATTCTGGCGCCTTGCCGATTGAAATGGATGTATCAAAAATGGAAATGGGCGATGTGATCGACGTCTATCCGTATGAAGGCGTGGTAAAGCGTCATGATACTGACGAGGTTATATCTGAGTTTGAATTGAAAACGCAAGTCTTGCTCGATGAAGTTCAAGCGGGAGGGCGTATCCCGTTAATTATTGGTCGAGGCTTAACCGCGCGCGCTCGCGAATCACTGAACTTACCAGCCTCTGATTTATTCCGCTTACCAGAGCCGATTGAAAGCTCTAAAAAAGGCTTCACCTTGGCGCAAAAAATGGTCGGTAAAGCCTGTGGTATCGAAGGCGTTCGTCCTGGTCAATACTGTGAACCCAAGATGACCACAGTCGGTTCGCAAGATACCACTGGTCCCATGACTCGTGATGAGTTGAAAGATTTAGCCTGTTTGGGTTTCTCGGCCGACTTAGTCATGCAGTCCTTTTGTCATACAGCGGCGTATCCGAAACCCGTTGACGTAGATACACATGCCAATTTACCGGATTTTATTCGTAATCGTGGTGGGGTATCACTAAAACCAGCCGATGGCATTATTCATTCATGGCTCAACCGCATGTTGCTGCCTGATACGGTCGGTACCGGGGGAGATTCTCACACACGTTTTCCGATTGGTATTTCATTTCCTGCCGGGTCTGGTTTAGTTGCCTTCGCAGCTGCCACGGGCGTTATGCCTTTGGATATGCCTGAATCTATATTGGTTCGATTTAAAGGCAAAATGCAACCTGGCATAACCTTGCGCGATCTAGTGCATGCGATTCCATTTGTCGCCATTGAAAAAGGTTTATTAACCGTCGAGAAAGAAGGTAAGAAAAATATTTTCTCAGGACGAATTTTAGAAATCGAAGGCCTGCCTGATCTGAAAGTAGAACAAGCCTTTGAGTTGGCGGATGCATCGGCGGAACGTTCGGCGGGCGGTTGTACCATAAAGCTCAACAAAGAGCCTATCATTGAGTACATTACTTCTAATATCACTATGTTGAAGTGGATGATTGCCGAAGGTTATGGCGACGTTCGAACTATTTCTAGACGTATTATGGAAATGGAAAAATGGTTGGCGGAACCGAATTTACTGGAAGCCGATGCTAATGCAGAGTACACCGAAGTAATTGAGATTGATTTGAATGAAATCAAAGAGCCTATATTGTGTTGCCCCAACGATCCGGATGATGCCAAAACCTTGTCCCAAGTATTGAGCCAAGGAGAGGTCAGTATTGACGAGGTATTTATTGGTTCATGCATGACTAATATTGGCCACTTCCGTGCGGCGGCAAAATTATTTGATGAAATGGGTGCTCGAGTACCCACGGTTACCTGGATTGTGCCACCGACAAAAATGGATGAGGCACAACTCACCGCCGAAGGGCACTACTCAACTTTTGCTAAAGCGGGTGCGCGTACCGAGATGCCGGGTTGCTCCCTATGTATGGGTAATCAGGCTCGTGTTGAACCTGGTTGTACTGTTGTTTCAACCTCTACTCGCAACTTCCCTAATCGTCTTGGTGATGGCGCTAATGTTTATTTAGCCTCAGCCGAGTTGGCCGCTGTGGCCGCGGTTAAAGGTAATTTACCGACGGTTGCAGAGTATTTGGAAATTGCCAAGAACCTAGATATGGTAGCCGACGATATATACAAATATCTAAATTTTAATGAGCTACCGAAATATCAAGATATTGCTGACGAGGTAGTGTTGCAAACCTAAATCTTGCTAGTATTGAAATGCAAAAGCCCCAGACGATTACTCGGCTGGGGCTTTTTTATATTGTTCGCCTTTATCACGTTCGTCATCTAACCTCAGGTAACCGATTTTCGAACATCCTTTTCCCTATTATCTTTTTGTCGATACCCAAAGAATGGTCGTTCTACATAGGAATACGTGATGACGGCGAGAACATAAGTAATACAGAAAGCGCCAAGAGTGAAGACCCAGCCACGTTCTCCAGCATTGGTAATTCCTAAATAATTCGTCTGTATTTGAGCGAACAGTTGCATACCAAGACTGTGCAAAATATAGAAACTAAAACCGATAACACCGACTGAGCGAAATAGTGGATTAGCTATGATCGTTCTATAAATGGTATTCGGCGTGTTTAAGGCGAGCACTATGATGGCCGTAACGAGCCATGCTTTAACCCAGAACTGGCTGAGGTACTGCCAAATAACCATAGAGGGTTTCATTGGCGCTGACCAAAGAATCAATGTCACGGTGAAGAACACTAAAGCTAACCCGATTGTTAAGCGAGCCGGCACGGACCATTCAGCCACTTTTTGGGAAGTGCTGCCGATAATATCGTATTGAATATATGCGGCTAATACGCCCATCAAGAATGCGTAGAGGAAGAAAGGATGATGATATTCGCCATTAAAAAATGGCATCCAACCTCGCATTAATATGATCGATGCGACAATGCTGGCCGTCACTAGACCCAAGGGCAAAAGTCGGTGCACACGATAACTTACGCTGGTAATCAACAACACGCCCGGCAGCAGCATATAAAAAGCAAAAATTTGGGTCATTGGCCATAAATGTCCTTCGGCTTGAATAAATAAGAAGTGCCTAAGTGCGGTATCGAATTTATAGGTGATGACATAGGTGATAAAAATAAAAAAGTAATACATTGGCAAGATTCTTTTTAAGCGCTTAGTGAGATAGCGCTCTAAATTTTCCCAACTAAATATCTTAGTGCTATCAAGCACAAACGGTTTTGAAAGTAGAAAGCCACTTAATACAAACAATAAACCCAAACCTATTTGCAGTGATTCAAAGCCCGGTGCGGCATGACCCACCAAAACCAAAATTGCCGCCAAACCGCGCAAGCCATTGATCGTGTTAAACTCCTCAGAGCTGGAAATACGATTGCCCAGAGACATATCGCTGAAGGCGGGAATATGCTGCCACGCTGAATTTTTGACGAGAAACCAAACTGCAAAGAAAAACAACAGCGGCAAACCAATAATTAGCCAATAGTTAGTCTTACCAAAGGAATCAACGGAGGTTATTAGTACAGTGTTGGCGCCGTTATTCGGGAACTCAAATACTTGGCCATTCGCACTAACTAGCTGATCTGACTCAAAATCGATAGGGATTCTTGGAGCCGAAAAATAATAGTCTAATGAGTAGGGCTTTGGTACCTGAATGCTATCGAGACTAAATTTGCGGTTATCGCGTACTAGTGGTTCGCTACTAGTAAATTCTAAACGTAGTTTTGATACAGGGCTGTTAAGTATCGGACTACCGACATACTGATTTTCTGATGATCCTTGAATATCGATATGGCCAAGCACCGCCGAGTTACCGTGCGCATCTAAATTACTAATGGCCACCTTCGTATCCATAGGGAATTTGCCCGTAAGCAAAACCCGATATACAGTGTTTTGCATAAACACACTCATTAAAACAAACACCGTCAACATAGCGATGAAGCCGCAACATATTGCGATTAAGTTTTGTACGGAGGTTTTAGGCATTGTCTAAATTATGCGTATTCGATGCGCCAGAGTATAACTAAAAGTCATAGCTGAATCGCCAATATTATGATTCTTGCTTGGCTGTGGGAGGCAGATTCTCATTCGATGTGTTTGGAGACTTTTTTAGATACTGATTGCCAAGCCAATAACTGATCGTGCACCAAGCGATACCTAGAGTGACACTAATAGCAGCAACTCCGGCACCGGATGCCCCTAACATTTTTACACCATTGTAAAGCCAAGCGCTTGTGGTGCTGCCGGTTCGCAAAATAGTGGTGTCGATAAAGTTCTTAGCTTTGTATTTTTCTTCACGATTGACCACTGAAAACAACATTTCTCGTGCTGGTTTCATTATTGCGTAGTCACCCGATCGCCGAAAAATCTCAACTCCTACCATTACCGCCAGCATTGGCGTAGCTGCCATTAAGCCAAAGCCGAGGGTAATACCCACTGGAATAATTAGTAGTGTGGTTCGGTAGCCCAACCATTGAATTAAGCGACTGGTTAAAAACAGCTGAAAAATCAGTGTTAGAGCATTCGCGGCAAAATCAATCTGTGAAAATAGCTGGGTGCGTTGGTTTGGATCATGGTAATTTTGCTCCACCAGTTCGGCTTGCTGAATTTGTACAAAGGTGATGCTGATCGCATAGAGCGCAATAAATAGGCAGATACCTGCCAGATAGGGAGATTTAAGGATTAGCAGCAAGCCATCCCAAGCGCCGCCTTTTAGGCGTTGGGTATTATCCTCGATTGCATGGTGAGGAGTTTTGAGGTCTTGATTTTCCCAATTGCTCAGCCATTTCATACCGAGTACTGACGACGCCAGCACACCCGCCGAGATTAGCAGCAACGGCGCTAAACCTAATTGCTGAACTAGTGTGCTGGTTATGATCGGGCCAGTTAACGCGCCAGCAGTACCGCCGGCGGCGATAAAAGCAAATAAACGCTTTGCTTGAGTTTGATTGTAGATATCATTCATAAAACTCCAAAACAGCGATACGATAAACATATTAAATACGTTCACCCAAACGTAAAATGCGCGCGTTACAATGGGGGAACGATGTTCTACATCAAACAAGAAGAAAAAGAGCACTAAATGACTGGTAAAGAAGAGAGGGCAATAATAAAAATTGCCGTGTTTTAAAACGGCTCGTCACCCAACCAAATAAAGGCGTTATCGCAAATAGCACTAACATAGTTAATAGCAGTAGCCACTGTATATTCTCTACCCCATTGGCGATGGCCATTTCTGAGCGAATCGGGCGAATAATATAATATGCACAAAGAATCAGATAAAAATAGCCGCAAGATACCAACAATGCCGTTAGTTCCTGGGCTTTGACATTTACAAAACGGCGTAGAATTTGAGTAATAATGGGAGCTCTTTGGAAACGATTTGCTAGTTTTTGCTCGGTGTCGCAAGTCTAGCATTGCCAAGCCTATAGCGTCATACTCTTGGACAGTAAAAGGGTCTGTTGAATATCAGCGCTAAGATAATAGGGGTAGGGTCTGAACAAAATAGTAAATATTCTTAGTCTAAATACATGTCTGTTCAAAAAATGCGGTAAAATTGGGCCTAATCTTATATTAAACACATGTTTTCCATTCAAATTCTGTTGGATCGTATTTGTTTAATCGAAAAAATTAAATGTTATACAGAGAAATAATATGAGCTACAAAGTCCCTCTAAAAGATATTAGGTTTGTTACTAAAGAAGTCTTAGATATGCCGACGCATTATAGTGGTTTCACGAGAGGTAAGTTGGCCGAACCGGAATTGGTTGATGCCATTTACGATGAGGCTGCCAAATTTTGTGAAAATGAATTAGTGCCGATCAATCAATCAGGCGATGAAGAAGGCTGTCACTTTGATAACGGTGTAGTTACCACGCCCAAAGGTTTTAAACAAGCTTACGATATGTATGTTGAGAATGGTTGGCCTGGATTAAATTGTCCTTCAGAGTACGGCGGTCAAGGTTTGCCTGAGTCCGTAGGCTTGGTGGTGATGGAAATGCTAATTAGCGCTAACCACAGTTGGAGTATGTATCCCGGCCTCAGTGGCGGCGCTATCAAAACCATTTATAGTCATGCTAATGACGAACTCAAAGAACGATATCTGCCACCAATGGTTGCAGGTAATTGGACTGGCACCATGTGTTTAACAGAACCTCACTGTGGTTCCGATTTAGGTCTACTAAAAACCTATGCTGAAGCTCATGAGTCTGGAGAAGAAGGCGTTTATAACTTAAGTGGCAGCAAGATTTTTATCTCCAGTGGAGAGCACGATATGGCCGATAACATCGTGCATATTGTCTTAGCTCGCTTACCCGATGCCCCCTCAGGTATTAAGGGTATTTCTTTGTTTATGGTACCAAAGTTTAATGTCAATGATGATGGCTCCATTGGTGACCGCAATGGCGTCGCGTGTGGATCAATTGAAGAAAAAATGGGTATTCACGGCAACTCTACTTGTGTGATTAACTTTGATTCAGCCAAGGGCTATCTCATCAGTGCGCCGAATAAAGGGATGAGCGCTATGTTTACCTTTATCAATGAATCTCGACTGGGTGTGGCTATGCATGGTCAGGCGCATTCGTCAGCCTCTTTTCAAAAATCGCTGGCATACGCAAAAGACCGTGTACAGTTTAAAGCCAGCAAACGCAAGGATCCCGATGCCGCCGCCGATCCCATTATTAATCACGCCGATGTGCGTCGTATGCTGATGACACAAAAAGCCTTTGCGGAAGGCGGGCGCATGCTAAATATGTATTGTGGTCAACAAGTAGACATTGAATTGTCACCTGACTTTTCGGAAGAAGAACGGCATCGTGCCGATACTATATTGGCCATTTTGACGCCAATTGCGAAAGGCTTTTTGTCTGAAACCAGTATGGAAACCACTAATTATGGTATCCAAATATTCGGTGGCCATGGTTTCATTAAAGAGTGGGGCGTGGAGCAAGAAGTACGGGATGCACGCATATCACAACTCTATGAAGGCACCACTGGTATCCAAGGGCTTGACCTGCTCGGTCGTAAAATACTCAAAAGTAAAGGAGCTGCTCTTAAGCCGTTGATGGAAGAATTTGATAAATTTATCAGTGCTAACCGAAAGAATCCACACGCGCGTAATTTTAAATCCTATAGGAAGAAATGGGAGTCGCTAACGCGCTCAATCGGCTTAAAAATGCTTAAAGGAGATCTGGATCAGCTTAATGGTGCCGCCGTTGAATACTTAATGTTTGCCGGCTATACGACAGTGGGTTTTTTCTGGTCAAAAGCAGCGATTGTCGCTGAGCAAGCGATTGCAGAAGGCAAGGGTGATAAAAACTTTTACCAAGCTAAAATTGATATGGCAAATTTTTATTATGCTCGATTGATGCCTAGAGCTGATGGCTTGATTGAGGCCATTAATAGCGGTTCCGATACATTGATGGCATTGGACGAAGAGAGTTTTATCTTTTTAGATACCTAAGAATAGATAAATTGACACGCAATACGTAAATAATAATTGCGCCAATAAAAAGGGTCATGAGGAGTGCTTCATGGCCTTTTTTGCTTAGGATGCTAGACGTGTTTAACTTCACCCTATAATTGCCCTATGAAGAAGTTTATCCGAATACGAGAGCTGGCTGAAAAACGCAAAGGCGGGGCAAGCGAGTTAGCCAAACTACTCGTAAAACCAACGTCAAAAGCGCGTTTGTCTAAAATTACTGACGACCGATATCTGGCGCAAATGACGCGTTGTGTATTTAACGCGGGTTTTCATTGGCGCGTAATCACCAACAAATGGCAAGGCTTCGAAGAGGCTTTTCACAGTTTTGATTTAGCGCAGTTACTGACTAAGTCCCCCGACGAATGGGAAGCTTACGTGCAAGACCAACGCATTGTGCGCAATTGGCAGAAGATTCAAACGGTGTTTCATAATGCTGCAATGATCGATGAAATAGCTGAAGAGTTTGGCAGTTTTGGCGAATTTTTTGCCGACTGGCCTGTCAGTGATCAAATTGGCTTAATGAAATATCTCAAAAAGGAAGGTTCCCGTCTCGGTGGGCAGACCTGTCAATGGTTTATTCGCTTTATAGGAAAAGATAGCTTTGTTACTTCAGGTGATGTTGTGGCGGCATTGATTTCGAATGGCGTAGACATCAGTGGCAAACCCACTAGCCAGCGCGATTTACAAAAAATTCAAGATGCTTTTAATCACTGGCATGACGAAACGGGTCTCCCCATCACCCATATTAGTCGAATTCTAAGTTGTACCAGCGGAGACAATGTACCGGTGGAAATACTTCAAGGCTATCAAGGTCGGCAATCCATTGTCAGCTAGATATTTACGAGTCAGCTAGATATATACCATTTCTCTGCAGTTAAAATTAATCCTAACTCTATCAACCCATTTACACAGGTTTCATAACAAATAATAGATCACCTGTGTTCACCTGCGCATTATTAGCCTGATTAACGCGTACCACTTCGTATTCTCTGTCAGCGGTGAAAACTTCGCCAGAACCAGGAACACTTGATAGCGAAATATGAGTAAATAGTTTCATCGCTTCCACTTGACACAAAGTGCTACTAATTGACACTTTATCGCCCAATTTGACAAACTCTGGTTCGTTGGGTGACGGCGTCGAATAATAAATACCGGTCATTGGGGAAATAACTTTTATTTCTTCAGTGCCAGCGATAATTAAATCTTGAACATCACTGCTGGCTTTATCAACCCCAGTGTAGGCCATTTCTTCAACCACTGCATCCTTGTCTAAGGTATTGAGTAAATCAGGCAAGTAGCCGGTATCGTAGTTACCTTTAATAAAGGTGGGATCGTTTAGAATGCGTTTGAGCAAGCTAATATTCGTACAAACTCCTTTAATGCTGGTTTCGTCGAGCGCGGTTATTAACCGCTTGATGGCGTTCTTACGACTTTTGCCGTGCACAATTAGTTGCGCAATCATACTGTCGTAAAATGGCGAGATGGTTTTACCTTCAGCGACGGAAGCGATTACTTCAATATGTTGGCCTTCTGGGAAACTGCATTGTGTTACCAAGCCAGGCGTAGGCAGAAAATCGATCAAACCATCAGCGTCTAAACGCGCTTTTTCTGCAACAATTCTCGCTTCAATGGAGAAACCCTTATTGCCAATTTTTATGTCTTCAATGGTTTCGCCAATGGCGATTTCATATTGCTTTCCAACAATAGAGACGCCCGACGTCCATTCGGTTACGGGATGCTCGACTTGCAGTCGAGTATTCATCTCCATGAAATAAATTGCATCAGATTTTAAATCGTAAATAAATTCAACAGTACCAGCACCAAAGTAATCTACTGCGTTGGCAAGGTTTTCGGCACATTCGTAGGCTTGTTTTTCGAGCTTCTTGGGCAACATTGTAGAACCAGATTCTTCCAAAACCTTTTGGTTATTGCGTTGTACCGTGCAATCACGTAAGCCTAAGACCTTGGTCACACCGTGTGTATCGCGCAGTATTTGCACCTCAATATGGCGCATTGATTCAACAAATTTTTCTAGATACAAATCGCCATTACCGAAGGCGCTACGCGCTTCGCTAAAGACATTATTAAACGCATCCTTAACTTCGCTGGCATTACGTACTACTTTGATGCCTTTGCCGCCGCCGCCGTGCACTGCTTTGAGCATTACTGGGTAGCCAATTTCTTCTGCTACCACCGCTGTTGCTTCAGCGCTGGTTAAAATGCCGTGAGAGCCAGGCACTACTGGCACATTGTTAGCCATGGCGGTACTAATTGCGTTGGACTTGTTACCCATGGTGTCCATAGAGGAAGCTTTGGGGCCAACAAAGTTGAGTTTATTAGCTCTACAAAGCCTAGCAAAACCCGCGTTCTCTGATAAGAAGCCAATGCCCGGGTGCAGTGAATCAGCACCTCGATTGCGAGCAATAGCAACGACTGAGTGCGCATTTAAGTAACTTTCACCAGGAGTCTGGCCGCCTAGGCAGATAACTTCATCTCGTTCAGTGAGCATATCAACAGCAGCGGAATCCATATCAGGGTCTGACTGCACTAATAACACGCTATAGCCTTGTTTTTGCGCAATACGAATCAGTTTGACTGCAGTACACCCGCGAGCATGTATTAAGACTTTACTAATGGGCCCCATAGAATCAACAGCACGATGAATAGCTTTGGTTTGCTGTTCTACTTCAACCGACGCCGTACCTGTCAGCACACGTCCAACTACATCACGAATAGTATCACTGGGAATGCCAATGTCAGGATCCACTTCACGCAGTTTTTCATCTAAGCCAACGGCCAATGGGTGTTTTACTAAACCCTGCATCGCGCCAGGCACATTGACCAAATAGTTTGCAGTGGTGGCCATCGATGGTAAAAAGGATGGCACTACTACTCGACCAGCAAATGGTATATCGGCACCACTAAAATAGTAAGTATGTACCAGTGGGTGAGTCACAAAACTAGCCTGCGAGCCGCCAGTGCAATCGCCAAAACCAAATACCACCACGGGCAGACCTATTTCCGCAATAAAATGGGTCAGTCGGTCATTAGTAATCGCCATAGAAAACAGCGAGTTTGGGCCCTCTTTGGTTTGCATGCCGCCAGAAGAAATAAAGGCCACTATGGGTAAACCTTGCTTAGCGCAATCAATCATTAATGCACATAGTTTTTCGGCACCGGCCATATCAAAGGCGCCGGCTTGAAAATTGACGTTAGAGATAACCGCGCCAACCTTCGCAGTTTTTCCATCGTTCAATTTGATTTGTGCAATTCCGGTTATTACGCCACAGGGTGTAATATTATTTTTTAGCGATTTCTCTATCGATTGGCGAAAGCCCGGAAACGATACCGGGTTTGCGGTCATTATATTGGCATTGGTTTCTTCGAATTCTTCAAACAATGTATCTTTAAGCGCAGTCACTGAGGTTAGTTTTTGGCCTTTATAAAAGTTCAAAACGCGCTGTACCAATAAATCCTGGTAGGCAATATTTAATTGGTTCCAAAAATCTTTGCGTTTACCAATGCGGCCAGGATTGATCTGACCGTTGTAAACTTTGCCAGACAATTGCGCGTCAATAAAACGTGGTACTAATACTTCAAAAAAATGAGTGATTAAGACTAATAAAGATTCCGATAAGCGTGGAAAGTTAACCCGTTTCCATTCTTCAACATCTTTTAAAAAGTCGCCGCGTTTTTCATACTTTACAAAGTAGCCGAGCCACGTTCCGAATTCAGTTTTAATGCCGCCGGATACCGCTTCACTATTGCTGGCGTTGTCTATAGAGTTATCAATGCGTTCAGCAGCTCTCTCCAATGATGTATTCAAAATCTTCTTTAATGTATCTTCAGACAAAGATTGGAATTGTTTTGATTCTTCGGCGATTTCACCAAAATTGGTAACAATGTTGTTATATAAGGAATCAAACACCAGCATGTTTTGAAATTGTAACTGCAGATTTTCACTTAATGCCGGTGAATAGAGTACATCGAGCAAGGTAATATCTTGATCGGCCATCGTAAAAGCATCATTTGCAGAGGATGCTTCTTTACGCACCAAACGGCTTATCTCAACGAAATTAAACGATGCGTCTGACTTCCATCTATTGTAGAGATACAGACATAAAACAAAGCAAAAGTGTTTCATCTCATCTTCATAGTTGTCTTGAGGATCACCAAGGATTAACGCAGTAATCCGGTTGCGTTCGACATCAAGAGCGCCTTGTTTTTGCTTTAGCGAGTTCCAGGCTTTGAACAATTGATCGTTATAGACCAATTTTTCAGGGTCCGAAAGCCACCGTTTGAACGATGCTTTGCGCATCGCTTTTGTGCGTTCTTCTAAATCACCCGCAGGTATTTCCTCTTGGGCAAGACGGCCATACACTTCAGTGGTTGATGATTTGATCCGACAGCGCAATGATAATGAACGTAGATACATCAGCGCATGAGAATAAACGCTAGGATAGTCACCAACATCAGGATCTACGACAAAATTTGCCGCGCGCTGGAGTTCTTCAAAATCGGCTTTATGAGTTCTTTCGGTTCTCACTTGCGTGACGTAATCGGCAGTCACATTTGGGTTTTCTAAAACTTCGCGTTTGGCATCAGCCTCTATCTGTTCCAAGCCAGTAAATATCGCCGCTACTAAATTTTCAAATACACCCTCTTCGTCACTAGGGTCCCAGTCGATAACGCCGTCGATCGCACCTTTGTAGTAGAGCTCGCTGGGTGATACCCCAACATACCGTGCACTTTCCTGCCAAGATAAATTATATTGTCGCGCAATATTGGCCAGCCCTTTGGGTTGAATAGTATTGAATACACCATTGCGAACAGCCAGAAGTAAGTTGGTAGTTGCCAGTGGAATAGCGCCGCCTGAGTAACCTAGGCCATAAATAATGCCGATTGATGCGACCTTGATATTAGCCATTACCGCAATTAGGCGCGAAATAGAGTGCGCCTGATTATTCGCATTGGCTTCGGTATTTGCTTCCGCGCCCGGTGTGTCCATGAAAGTAACTACTGGGATATTGCGTTCAGCATATTCGTTGACAATACGGC
>CAZJWW010000063.1:0-15173 GCA_964549895.1 uncultured Gammaproteobacteria bacterium | reverse complement strand
AAGCGTAAGGTCGCTAAGAAAGCCACTAAGCGTAAAGTTAAAAGAAAGATAAGTAAAAAAAAGGGCGGTAAAAAGGCTGGCCTAATTATCCCAAGGCCTTTCTAAATAGATATATTTACTCGCTAGAAAAGCCACTGTATTTCAGTGGCTTTTTTTTGCCCGTACTTTCCGGTTACCACAAGCCGTTACCACAAGCCGTTACCACAAGCCGTTACCACAAGCCGTTACCACAAGCCGTTACCACAAGTTATTTTCATACGCTGTTTGCACAAGCCTGTTGCTTACATCAGCGACTGCGAAAGTTGAATGGTTCTTGTGATAGCATTAAGCCTGTAAAATGTATCACTCTGGAGACTTATTATGTCCAAAGCACTCAATGTTCCTAAGCAGTTACGAGATGAGATTGATCTAACTGCTGCTCAAGCTCGCTCAATTACTCATAGTTCTCTTGGGGAGACTGCTGAACAAGCTCTCAAAGAAAAGCTGTTAGCCCAACTTAAAGATCAAGATGCGATTTTAGTATCGCATTATTACGTGGATGATGATTTACAAGATTTAGCCGAAGAGAGTGGTGGAACAGTTTCAGATTCCTTAGAGATGGCGCGCTATGCCTATGAACATGAAGCTAGCACAATAGTTGTAGCTGGCGTTAAGTTTATGGGCGAGACTTCAAAAATATTGAGTCCTGAAAAGCGTGTTTTATTGTTGGATAGTCAAGCAGAGTGTTCTTTAGATATTGGTTGTCCTATAGACGAGTTTTCCGCTTTTTGTGACGAGCATCCTGATCGCACCGTTGTAGTTTATGCCAATACTAGTGCTGAAGTAAAAGCTCGAGCTGATTGGGTAGTTACTTCCTCAATTGCCTTGGAAATATGTACGTATTTACGTGACAAAGGTGAGAAAATTATTTGGGGTCCAGACCGCTTTCTAGGTGCATATATTCAAAAAGAAACCGACGCCGATATGATTATGTGGCAAGGGTCTTGCATTGTGCACGAGGAATTCAAAGCCGAGCAATTGCTCGATATGAAAAAAGAGCATCCTGATGCGGCTGTGTTGGTGCACCCTGAGTCGCCGATGAGCGTAGTTGATTTGGCTGATGTTGTGGGCTCAACTAGTAAAATATTAAAGGCCAGCCGAGAACTGCCGAATAAAAAGTTTATTGTCGCAACTGAAGACGGTATTTTTCACAAAATGAAACAGTACTCTCCTGATAAAGAATTTATCGCCGCTCCAACTGCCGGCGACGGGGCTACCTGTAAGAGTTGTGCGCAATGCCCTTGGATGAAAATGAATGATTTACAGCGTTTGGCAAAGGTTTTGGAAACTGGGGAAAACGAAATAATAATTGATGAAACGATTCGAAAAAAAGCAGCTCGATCATTAAAACGCATGGTCGATTTCGCCAATGAACATATCCGTCCAGGAATGAAAGTGACCGGCGACGCTTAAATCTACATGAAGTATCACGGCCAATCGAACGACATAACGAACTACAGTAGCACTATCGGTGTTTTGTTGGTGAATTTAGGTACTCCGGAGCGTCCCGTTTGCCCTGGCCTGCGAGATTACCTGTCTGAATTTTTGATGGACCCTCGGGTTATCGAGATTCCTAAATTGTTACGTATGATTTTGGTCAAAGGAATTATCATTAATGTGCGTTCGCACAAGAGTGCAGCAACCTATAGAGAGATATGGACTGAAGACGGTTCGCCTCTTTTGATTAACAGCCTCAACCTCGGCAAGAAAGTATCTGAGCAGCTAGGGAGCGATTTTAAGGTTGAAGTTGCTATGCGCTATGGTAAACCCAATGTTGCGCAAAAACTTCGCTTACTGCACGACCAAGGTGTACGTAAAATAGTGATTATTCCCATGTACCCCCAATACAGTGGTAGTACCAATGGATCAACATTCGATGCAGTGGGTAACGCATTGGCTAAACAACGCTGGGTTCCTTCACTGTATTTCGTTAGTGACTACTATCAACGTGATTCGTATGTAGAAGCTATTGCTAATTCCATTCAAGCGCATTGGGATAAAAACGGTCGCAGCCAAAAGCTTTTAATGTCATTTCATGGGGTGCCGCAAAAATACATCGCTCAGGGTGATCCTTATCAATCGCAATGTGAAAATACCGCTAGGCGGGTAGCGAAGCTTTTAGGATTATCAGACGATGAGTGGATGTTAGTTTTTCAGTCTCGATTTGGGGCGCAAGAATGGCTGCAACCGTATTGTGACGAAACGCTTAAATCATTGCCTGAGCAAGGTGTTAAATCGGTAGATATTATCTGCCCAGGTTTCAGTGTTGATTGTTTAGAAACGTTAGAAGAAATCGAAGGTGAGAACAAAGAGTATTTTATGCATGCTGGGGGAGAACAATATTCATACATTGCTTGTTTGAATGATGCTGATGAGCATGCTGCCCTTATGTCTGAGATTGTAATGAGTACGATCTCGGTCGCCGCTGATTTAAAGTAATTAGTTTAGGCGTTATAAACCGGGCGGTTGCCAGTTGCCATCCGCATCAAAATCCACATAAATCGGATTGCTGAAAGCATAGGGTGTAATCCCGGGGTAGACCACGGAATAAATTTCACTGGCTGGCCCAGCAACTTCCACGGTTACGAAAGAATCCTTACTAAAATTCATCGGCACTTCGATTTCTAATCCTAGTTGCACTTCTTGTTCTAAAACAGTTTCGCCATTAATTTGAATCTTTAAGGTTTCCACTGGAATCCAATCTGCACTGTTGATGGTGACTCTCAATACACCGCTATTAGCCTGTAAAGTGCCTCCCATCACAGTATCATTGAGCGACAGTTCTAACATGGGTCCAGAGGTGCCATAAGCATTGCCGGCCTTTAGTGAACTAAGAAATTCCTTTTCTATAAACTCAGTCACTTTATCTGAGTTCATAGCTACCATGGTTCGCGGTATTGCTACTTCTTGCGCACTAGAATGCGAATCGCTATTCGCAGTGCCAGTAATTCGCTCCCCCTGTTTTAAAAATGATAACCAATCTTTGCGAACAGCTTTTAAACGAACCTGATGATTTTTATCGCTGGGATTTACAACTTCAATTAAATCAAAATCGATATCTCGTACGCCTGTGTCTGGATCGGCCTCAATTAAGATAGCATTCTTGCCCTCAGACAGTGGTTTTTCTGGGTGGTATGGGAAATTAGCGCTACCCATATGATCTAAATAATTACTGGAGCGCATTAGCTTCTCATGATCATCAGGCAAATCACCGCTGAGCGCTAAATTAGTACGCGGATGATTTAGTTGCACTAAAACATCGTCGTGACGTTGTCGTACTGCATGGATTACTTCACGCATTCGTTTGTCTTCATGATTCACCATACCGCGACGATAGGCGTGAGGTCGTGGTGGAAATGGAAATAAATTGATGTGGCCGTTAGTAAATCGATTGCGTTTTGATTGCACCAAGCTGGTAGCTTCTGCAGCGGCGATTGAGGTGATTTTTTGATCCAGTCCCATGGCCTTGATTGTTGGCGCAAAGTCGACGGGTTTATCGTGTTCGCTGGAGACCATAACTTCGCCGTGTTCGGCGACAAAGCTGCGTACTCGAAGAGCATCTGAGGTGGTGTTGTCCCAGCTTCCGCCCGCATGCACGTGAAGATCGCTCGCAATGTAATTCGGTGTTTGCACGAGTCGTTTAGGCGCAGCAATATCTAAGGTGTAGTTTTGGTCGTCTTTAATATCAAGTAGGCTCTGCTCCACCGAATATTCTGGTCCGCGAGTCGCATAGACATGATAGAGACCAGCAGCTAATGCCACTGATGTTGGGTCGCCAGCGGAGCCAGCCAGAAAAACCTGTGATACTCGCTCTTTAAAATTCTCTCCGTATTCTTCCATTACTGAAAATCCGGTGAGAGTGTCTGTGAAGTGAGGATCAGGCGTACCTTCCAACCCCTTAAATATTAGTCGCATCGCGAGTCCCTGTGGTAATGCGATATTTGCGACAGAGGGTAAATCGAGTTGCTCAAGATCAAGGTTTTGCTCAGTTATTTTTATGCTACGTGTCGTGAAGCGGTCCGCACTACCAACGTGCCGCACCACGTAGTTTCCTTTAGGCGCACGAAAACTAAAATTACCTTTTTTGTCAGGTCGCACAAACGTAAAAGGTGAGCCATCGCTTAAATCTATATGCAGAGCCGAGTCAGGATCATTAACTCGACCCGTAACCAGTGAAGCCTGTAATATAATTTGATCTGTGATACTGGCAACATCGCCTTTTTTTGCTACGTAGATTCTTTCTTCAATCTCTAATGAATCGTTTACGGCTAATTCTAATAAGGGGATTTGTGGTAACTGTAGTAGTCCAATTTGGCTACCATCGCCAATATAAAACGTGTCGGGCAGTATTATCATCGCGTTCATTTCGTCGTCTGCCGCAACAAAGCTTGGTACGGCAAAGCGCTCGGCTTCGCCATTAGCGGCAGATTTCACTCGAATCGCGGATACCAACTGCCAACCATAGGCAATGCCATACTCGGCAGTGGGATCAGTATGATTAATAATCGTATCCGCGTTGCGCAAAGCAACCCTTATGGCGCTTACCCCGCGAGAGGAAAAATCTTCGTTTTTAAAACCGTTGCTGTTTGATAATTCCTGGCTAGAAAAAACAAAAGATTCAAGCGAGTTAACATTTAACTGCAAGGGCGAATAAATATTAAAAGAATTAACATCAGCCGTGCGTGTTAGGCGTTTTGAAATTTGCAGTATCGAGGGTTGATCGAGGTCTAATGTATAGCGAGCCTTTTGTTCTGCTCCTGCGGTCCTCAAGCTCACGATAATCGAAGCGCTATTACTCGATTGCTCTAATTCTATATGTTCCGCATGCAGGGCATTATCGCGCTTGCCGAGTAAGTCTTGAGCAGTTGTGTAATGATCGTCAGCCCGATCACAAAACCCTAAATCGGTGAGTACCCCGCCTCTACTGGAGAATTCACCTTCGTGGGGAACATCGCTGATAATGGCACAAAGCGTACCATTACTGATAAACCAATCGCCGATGCCGCCAACCGCATCTGGCCCGCCTTGGACAAGGTTGGCTGCGTTCTCAGCTGTTATTCGATACGCGCCAAGCTGCTGCTTAGCGGCAGCCGCGGTAAATGGCACAGCGCTTAACATAGACACAGTCGTTAGAACAGTGGCTATAAGCTTGATGGATCTGATTGCGTATATCCGTGTCAATAACATTGGTACTCAGAATAGTTAAGGTCGACTAGTCTGAGGGGCAAATTTTGGTTAAGTATGCAGCTCCTTATCTATTCCCCAGCCGTTTTCGCAACCGCAGATTCTGACCAATTGATTTGGTCTTGTAGGATTTTTGCGGCTTCCGTGTGGAATACAATATTCCAGTGCTCGTCCTCGTCGGGCAGAGGGTTGTCTTTGCGTGTCTCAGAGGTGACTGGTTCTAAGCCCAAAGATGCACGATACGTATTTAATTGTGCCAACGACTTATTCTCTGACTCGTCACGGGTAGTCTGACGACTTTTCTGATTTAGTGATAGTTTCTTGATATTTTTATTTTCAAAAATTCGTTCCGAGCTTTGACGCAATAGTTCGAATGCTGGTGATTTTTCTGAACGCTCTATGTGATCTTCGCTCAGATCACTAATCATCATATTTGATATAATGGTCCGGTCGTATTCCGCAGCGTCTATAACGGACCAAGGAAGAGCATTTTCATAGGCTCTCTCGCCAAACTCTTCGTCCTCTATGCCGGAATTTAATAGTATATCTGGAGTAACTCCTTTATGTTGTGTACTACTGCCGTTAATACGGAAAAACTGTGCATTAGTAAATTTAACCTGACTTTCATGCTCCACGTTATCACCAAAACGTAACGGTGCTACCCGTTGCACCGTGCCTTTACCAAAAGAACGTTCGCCGATAACAATCGCGCGGCCATAATCTTGAATCGCCGCTGCGAAAATCTCTGAAGCCGAAGCGCTATAACGATCAATCATGACGATTAATGGTCCATCGTAAGCCACTGATCTGTTTCTATCACGCAACACCTGTCGCTTTTCATTGGAAGGTACAACTTGTACTACTGGCCCTTGTTCTATAAATAAACCAGTCAGGCTAATGGCTTCATTTAAATATCCACCACCATTGCCACGCAGATCGATAATTAAACCTTCAGAATCGGTTTGCTCCATCTCATTTATTAGCCGGCGCACATCATGAGTTGTTGCGGTGTACTTGGCGCCATTGCGCGCTTGACTGGAATTAGAATAAAAAGAAGGGATGCTAATAACCGAATACAGACGGGTTCGATCATCATCAGGAATTTCCACTTGGCTTAGTTTAGCCGCTTGATCTTCTAGCTGAATTACATCGCGCACTAATTCAATGTGCTCGGGTGGCGAGCCTGGCGTGCTATCACCCGCTATAACTCCCAATTTAACTTTAGTGCCTTTATCGCCACGAATCATTTGTACTACGTCCATCAGGCGCCAGCCAATAACATTAATGGCTTCTTCACCATCTTGAGCCACTGAGATTATTTTGTCTTCCGGCTTAATCAAACCACTTCGTTCAGCTGGGCCGCCTTTAATAATACGATTAATTACTGTGTAGTCTTCTTCAGTTTGCAGCGCTGCACCAATACCTTGTAAAGACAACGATAGATTAATACGAAAATTTTCAGCCGTCGCATCGGACATATACTGAGTATGCGGGCCCAATTCTTTAGCATAGGCGTTCATGAACCACTCAAATACCTCGTCCGCTTTAAGCTGAAAGGTCACATCGCGTTGGCGTTGATAGCGACGTTCTAGGTTCTCACGAACTTCTTCAATCGGCGTTTCTGCCATTACCTGTTGTAAAGTGTCGTTTTTGATACGCTTAAACCATCGCTCTTCAATTTCAGCTTCGCTGTTAGCCCATTTAAACTCATCTCGATCAATGGAAATAAATTCATCCTTGCTAAAGTCAAAATCGGTATCAATTAATTCGAGCGCTAACTCAGTGCGTTCCTTCATGCGCAATCGATAGCCTTTAAATATATCGAATGCGACCTCGGCGTCACGTTTCTTTAATAAATCATCCAATTTATATCGGTATTTATCAAAACCCTTAATATCGTCCTGCGTAAAATAAATCTTGTTTGGGTCGAGTAATTTCAGGTAGCCGTCTAGTATCCGAGATGAAAAATCATTGTCGAGCTTACTGTCAATGTAATGACCGTATGTGAGGTGATTCAATGTTTGATGAATATCTTCTCGCAATTCGTCATTCATTGTTAATGCTGAGGCCCTAATATCAACGATATCAGCAACACTGGTGGCGGCTAAACCGAGCGCAAGAGTACTAAGTATCGCTATAGCGGTACATTTGTTAATTAGAGATCGTCCGTAAAATTTTAATTCATAAATCATGTAAATTACCTAAAGTTATTAAGTGTTAAGCTATCACACCTTATTACTATAGAGTAGCCTAAAGCGTGAAAGCTGACGTGTCTGACCAAACTTTAATCGACATAAAATGGTATTAGCTAGGTTATAATTAATTTTTTCAGATGAGAGATTCGAGAATAGAATGGAACAAGAGTTAATATTATTGGTTGGTGTATTTTTTGCAGGCTTGATTTTGGGCCTAATATTCATGTTTATCTTCAATAAATTGAGCACAGGCTCAGCTACGGCGGTGCAAGTAAAGCGCGAAATGGAGGACTATCAGGGACAGGTTGAGTCACATTTTGAAGAAACATCAAAAAAATTCAAAGAAATGACCGATCAATATCAGGATCTTTATCAGCATTTGTCGGTAGGCGCCACTTCCTTGTGTCGACCTGAGAATATCGCTCCAGGATTGGTTGATCAAAGCGCTCCGAATACTAAAGCCTTACCTAAGGAAGCCACCAAAGACAAAAAAGTAGTCAAAAAAGAAGTCGCAGAAAAAGCTCAAAAATCACCTTCTGCAGAACCGAAAAAAACTAACGCTGAATCGAAAAACTCTAAAACTCAAGCCAGTACGCCTAAGAAGGAATCAAAAGCATCAGAAACCGAAAAAGTGGCAAAATCAAAAGGTAACTACGACAAGAATAAAAATAAAAAGTGAAGGTTCGAATT
Organism: uncultured Gammaproteobacteria bacterium; assembly: GCA_964549895.1. Taxonomy (GTDB): domain Bacteria; phylum Pseudomonadota; class Gammaproteobacteria; order Arenicellales; family Arenicellaceae; genus Arenicella. Next base: position 7,065 of record CAZJWW010000063.1, on the reverse strand, counting down.
TAAAATAAACGTTCTAGCAGCAATATAAACTCGATAAAAGCTTACAAACAAATCATCGCGTGCTTGCCGTACCGTGTTTTTACTGGAAAACACAGCTCTTGTTCACTAGCGTTATCGAGATCAGTAAAGGCGGTATATTGTAATTTCGCCACACCAGTACCGCTCTGCGCAATATAAACATGCCCATCGTCTGATACATCCATCCCAATTGGTTGAATAACGGTATTTCGATATTTTTCCGTTGTTACATCTTTAAACGATTCATCGGTGGTTGGGTTTTCCATCACAAAGAGCGCTGCATCAATGGAGTTTTGAGAGTTCTGTTGTTGCGTCAACCATAAATTACCATCAGGACCAAATACTAGTGGTCCTGGACGGCTAATCGATGAAGTGCCAGAGTGAAACGTAATATCAGTTATACCACCAGCCGTGTTTGGCGCGTCGAATAAACCTGTATCTGCACCAGTCATTCTATAAACTCTAAAGCCAGTACCTATTGGGGAACCACTGCGACCATGAATAGAAAGGTAAAGAGTGGTTGGATTGGAATCATCGGCCGTAATGTAACCAGTATTAAAAAAGTCATTATTGTTAAAGCTCATGCTTGGCCAAATATTTGACCAGTTTTGGCCACCATCATTGGATCGGAAAAACCCTGCGGTTAAATCTAATAAATAAACAACGCCAGAATTACCATTGTCGGGCCACACGAAATTACTTCGCTCGGTGGAACCAATGCTTACACCATTGCTTTTTGACCAAACCCCATTGTGATATCGATAGACGCCTTCCCCTTCGACGGCTGCCAAAATGGTTTGAGAAGTTGGTGAACTACCGTCATGATACCCATAGCTTACGGCGCGTACGCGCCCATTGTTTGAGGGCGTTGCCGCTTCTAAGTTTGTATTAGTCCAGCCAGAACCAGAAGGGTTTCCAACTGTATCCGCGGACTTGATGAATACCTCTCCGCCGCCAGGATTGTTCGTATCTCTATCACCAACGCCCAAAATTAACTCATTTGAGGTTTGATCAAAAATAACATCGAAGCCTCTAGATTCAGCACCACTAGGTTTATCTCGAGATACGTTGCTATTTTCAAATCGATTGCTTGTCTCAAGCACCACATAATCGGTATTTCCTATTACAACTTGAGTTGGATCATTTGGATTAACAGCCACGTCTCTGTTCGCTGTCACCTGCATATTAAAAACAGCTGCTTGCCATAAGCCGCCGCCGTTTTCGGATTTCCAAATTCCGCCTCTTCCTGAGACATAAATTACATCGTCAGCGGTGCTGCTAAGAGATTCGCCACGAGCCACTTCGATAGAGCTAACTACGCTGTTTCTTCGTCCTAAACCAGACTGAGGGAATGCATCTGTTCTGACCCACCATTCATACGATTGGCCATAAATTGTGTCAGAAACGTTGTTGTCGGCGCTGTTGCTAGCATCAACCAATGGAGTCCAGCTATTGCCACCATTAACCGTTCTCCAAATACTAGAGTAATTGCCATTTGAGCCATTCAGATTATTTACGCCAGCATAGACAACGTCTAAGTTGCCGTTGACATAACCGGTAACCGCCGTCCATTGGCGATTATTCACATTGGTAGATAGGCCAGCATTCTTTAAAGTCCATGTAGAGCCATTAAACATTACTATGCCTTCACCGCTAAGGGCGCCATAAACTCGGCCATTGCTTAATGCCGTTAAGCCCTCTGGGCGCAGTGTTGAATATTCTAACGTGGATGTTGGAGCAGCAGGATTACTAAAATCGATTCGATATATTCCGTTTTTAGCAGTGTCTTCAAATTGAATAGCTGCGTAAGCGGTATTTGGTACAGCGGCGTTATACGCAACTGACCGCACAAAGCCTGAAGTATTAACGGCCGATACTTCTTGTTCTCCACCCCGGATAAATATTCTTACTCCGTCTTTATAGGTGCCGGCAATTATAATGTCGTCTGTAAAAGATGCAGAACTTAATCCTGTATCGACAACAATGAGATCCCCATTAGATCTCGGGTGTCCATCAGGGAGTGGATCAGCGTCGGCAGAATGATTGCCTGCAAACTTTGCTTTGTTGCCCTCGCGCGTTATTGCCCATGTATCACCGCCGTCTATGGATCTAAACAATCCGCCTGACCTGCCTTTGTCTCCTGTTCCAGCATAAAGTATTTGATCGTTATCGGGAGTGATTGCTACAGAAGCTACCTTAGGACTTGTTAGACCCTCATTAACATTTTTATAACTCAAGCCACCATCTGTTGATTTAGAAATACCAGCAACATCTGCAGATGAATACACGGTTAATCCATTATCCGTAATCGTGACGTCACTTTGAAAACCACCACCACTGACATTATTTTCTACCACGTCAATGGAATTTATCGCAGTTCCTGCGAGAGTGCTTTGAGCGATTAATCCGCCAGCGACTAAAAGTCCATTTAGTATGAAAATTGATTGTCGTGTCATTGTAAGAATTACAGCGCAAAACAGTATCCAGCCAAGCCTTATCTGATTTTGTCGATGTTTATTTTCAGTATCCTACCTGCGAAACCTTAAGTAAACAGGCCAAGGTCGCTAATGTCTAAAGTTTAATCTGGCTCGATTATATAAAGTGATATCAAAATAAACTCAAAACCAACAAAAGAGTTCACGCTTAACTGGCTTTGTTTTTTCGTATTGTCTCTAAACCGCTAACGCCTTGAGATACCAATTCAGAAATCTTTGTTGAAAAGCTTCGCATTCAGAGAGCCGGCTGCTCGTATAAAAACGAGAATTTATTCCTTTTTGGTTGTCACCAATAATTATTTTGTCGGCCTTTGTCGTAACGTCCCACAATGCTGTTAGGTTGGAGAGGTTGTAATCTTGCCCTTCAATCGCCGATTCGTTAACAAACCAACTCACATTACACACGCAGTTAGATTGGTTGTTTGGCATAAATCGGTATGCAAGGATGTGATCGTCGTAGATAAGAAAGTAGCTGAGTGGCCCGATCATCATCTCTGACGCGCCGCCATCGTATACATCCAATTTCCCGATAAGCGGCGCTAGTGCCTCGCCCTTTAAACTTCCAGTTATGGCGTTCGCTGTGAGCGGGTTGCGATCGTATTGATAGCCCTCTTGACCAGACTCGGCCAAATCAAAATAGCGATTGTGCGAGATAAATTTTGGGTTATCCGGATGGTCTTGCCAATATTTTTGCTTTGCCGCTTGAAAAACATCTGGCTCTTGTGCCATGGCGTGGATTCGAGCGAATTCTTTGTGAGAGGGCGCGCAGTGATAGCACTCTTGATAATTTTCGACGGCGAGTTTCCAATTGGCGGCAATTGGGTAAGAGCGTTGCTCGGCGAGTTTCAAATCATTCAGTCCAAAAAGTTCAATAACTGGATCTAGATCATTTCTCAATGCTTCAAAGCTCGGTGGTGTCTCGTTGAGACACACGAAGATGAAGCCGCCAATTAGCTCTATCTTGACCGAGTGCAGCCCTTGTGTTGCTGGGTCAAAATCTTGCGGCATGTTTCTGGCTGTAACAAGCTCGCCTTCAAGGTTATAGCTCCAAGCATGATAAGGACACACAAACAACTTTTTTGAGCCGCTGGTCTCGAGACAAATTCTTGAGCCACGGTGCCTGCATACGTTTATGTGGGCTTTTATAGTTTTCTGCTCGCTGCGAACAATAATGATTGATTCGGTGTCGAACTCAAAAGTTAGGAAATCTCCAACCTTGGGAATCTCCGACGTGTGTCCGGCATAGATCCAGTGTTTGAGAAAAATATTTTCCAATTCAGTTCGATAGATTGACGAGTCATGATAAAACGGCCGTTCAAGCGAATGGCCAGTTTTGTGCTGAGCTATTAACTCGCCAAGCTGAATTTTGTTTAACTCTGCCATTCTTAAAAGAGTGCTTAAGTGGTCGATGTTGACAGTATTGAGCTGCTGCTAAATACTGTCAACCTCCTAATTACGGCGTAAAAATTGGCCTTAAGGTGAAGTTATGTTGGATGCGATAGTCATCGGTGGTGGACACAATGGTTTAGTTTGCGCTAACTATTTAGCCATGGCTGGCAAGAAGGTCATCGTTTTAGAGCGTCGCAATCAGGTTGGCGGTGCGGCGGTTACTGAAGAGTTTTATCCCGGATTTAAAAACTCCGTTGCATCTTATACCGTTAGCTTGCTCAACCCAAAAATCATTAAGGATCTTAAACTGCACGACCATGGTTTAAGCATTGTTCATCGAAGAGTCAATAATTTATGGCCGCACGACAATGATGACTTTCTGGCCTTCGAGGTAGACGCACATGACTTGCAGCAAGAGATTGCTCGCTTTTCTGAGCATGACGCTCAAGCCCTAGAGCGTTATTTTCGTGATACTGGATTAGTCGCTGACCTTATTCGTGATTTTTTGCTTGAGACACCACCTAATGTAGGTGGTGGTTTGAGAGAAATATTTAAGACGGCTAAGTTTGCTAATCGATTGCGCAAGTTGTCGCTTGAAGACGAACGCTTGGTGCTAGATATATTTACCAAAAGCGTCTCGGACTTTTTAGATTTGTATTTTGAAAACAAGTATGTAAAAGGCGCCTTTGCGTTCGACGGTATTGTCGGTAATTACGCTGATACTGAGACGCCAGGGTCGGCCTATGTGCTAATGCATCATGCCTTTGGTGAAGTAAACGGTAAGAAAGGAGTGTGGGGGCATGCCATTGGGGGCATGGGTGCTATCACTCAAGCGATGGCTAAATCGGCACAAATAAAAGGCGTAGAAATTCGTACCGATACAGCGGTTAAAGAGGTGTTGATAAATAACGGACGCGCTTACGGGGTGACTTTGGAAAATGGCGATGAAATTCAAGCGGAGATAGTGACATCCAATTTAAACCCTTGGCTTTTGTACAATCACTTGGTCGCTGCCGAAGACCTGCCCGAAGATTTTGCACGCCGTATGAAGCGCTATAAGAATGGGTCCGGCACCTTTCGCATGAACGTAGCGCTAAGCGAACTGCCTCAATTTACGTGTCTCGCGCAACAACAGCGAGCCAGCGACGATCATTTAACGGGTGGCATTATTATTGGCGCAACGCCTGCCTATATCGATCAAGCTTACCGAGATTCCAAACAATACGGTTGGTCAAAAGCACCGATTGTAGAAATGTTGATACCGTCTACCTTGGACGAAACCTTAGCACCTGCAGGACAACATGTTGCAAGTCTATTCTGTCAACAGTTTGATCCTAATATCGATTGGGATAAACACCGAGAGACCGCCGCAGATTTGATCGTTGAACAGGTTGATAAGTACGCGCCGGGATTCAAGAAATCTATACTTGGGCGGCAAGTGCTTAGCCCTCTTGATTTAGAGCGCGAATTTGGCCTGACGAAAGGCGACATCATGCACGGTAATATGAGCCTTGATCAAATGTTTAGTATGCGGCCACTAATGGGGCATGGAGACTACCGATCGCCAATTAAAGGTTTGTATATGTGCGGCGCTGGCACACATCCTGGTGGTGGTGTCACGGGTGCGCCAGGGCACAATGCGGCGCGAGAGATTCTTCGAGATCACTAGAATTCGCGTTACAATTCAGCTCCACTAATAAAATCGAGTCGCTACAATTTCCTCACCTATTTCTTCACGAGCGTTACCAACAAAACCCTTAAGCACACTCGATACAATCGTGGTTGGGGTAATTTTGCTGTCATTAATGGGCAGCGTAATTTGGATATTTGGTAGCGATTCACTCGCAGGCGCAACGCAAGTCACGATGATGGTGATTAGCTTTCTGTGTGCATTGATTGGTTTGAAAAATGGCCTAACTTGGGCGGAGCTAGAGCGCTCAATCGTGCGTGCTTCAGCTAAGACAACCGCGCCGATTTTAATTTTTCTCTCAATTGGTGGTTTGATCGGCAGCTTTATGCTGTCTGGTGCTGTTCCGAGTTTGCTGTATTTTGGTTTAAATATACTATCGGCTACTTACTTCTATCCTTTGGCGTGTTTGATTTGTGCTTTAGTTGCTATTTGTATCGGCAGCTCTTGGACCACAGCGGCTACCGTTGGCGTTGCGCTGATTGGTGTCGCTTATGGTTTTTCTTTATCACCCGAGATCGCTGCAGGGGCGATTATTTCAGGTGCTTATTTTGGCGATAAAATGTCGCCACTGTCCGAAACCACTAATCTGGCACCGTCCATTGCCGGTAGCGAATTGTTTGATCATATTCGACACATGGCGTGGGTGTCAGTACCCAGTTTTTGTATTGCGTTAATCGCATTTTTCTTTATTGGCTTGAATGCCGCGAATTCTAACAACGCGGTTAATGCCCAACAGGATATCGATGCCTTTATACAAACGCTCAACCAACATTTTGAAATTTCTATAATTAACCTCATCCCTGTTTTTTTGTTGCTTTGGCTAGCAACAAAAAAGACGCCAGCTTATTTAGCTATTATTGGTTCCTCATTATTAGCCTGTGTATTTGCCTATTTGTTTCAGTACCAAGCGCTAGTGACCTTTGCTGGCGGGCAAGATTTTGTGGTGATTGCTAAAGCATACTGGTCGGTACTGTTTGATGGCTTTGCCATCACAACCGGCAATGAAAACGTTAATAGTTTGCTCTCTCGCGGCGGTATGACATCGATGGTCAATATGGCTTGGTTGGTGATAGCGTCAATGGCGATGACGGGTGTGCTTGAAAAAATCGGTTTTATTCAAACCCTGATGAACGGCATGGTCAAATTGGTGCGGTCTACCGGAACGCTGATCGCGACCACCATGGCCACCTGTTTTGGATTTAATGTGCTAACGGGTGATCAGTACTTATCTATTGTATTGCCAGGGCAAATGTGGCGCTCCGAATATGAAAAACATAATTTAGAAAAGATAAACCTATCTCGTACCTTAGAAGATGCTGGCACACTGACATCACCGCTTATTCCTTGGAATGCATGTGGGGTTTACATGGCTGGCACCTTAGCGGTTGCCACGTTTGGCTATTTACCGTATTGCTTGTTTAATTTTATAAATCCCGTAGTCGCGCTGATTTTTGCATTTATGAATATTAAAAT
>CAZJWW010000062.1:0-15440 GCA_964549895.1 uncultured Gammaproteobacteria bacterium | reverse complement strand
CATGTCGTGGATGGTTGTTATATTCACCATCGCCCACTGGTCTTACCAATGCATTACTCGTATCTTCCTGATGCTCGCCCTTCGGGTAGATCGCTTCGCGTTATATGCAATATCGTTCCAGACGATATTGTACTCGTATCGTCGTGATAGTCGCCCATTGGGCTACCTTTAGCAGTTTAAAATTGTTTCAGACAATTGTATCAGCCGCTTTAAAATCTATCTAGTTTGCGGTCATTTTACTTGGCCTAAACTGAGCGCGAATATTAACTGAAGGTAGTGTTTATGACAATGCTTAGGGGTGAAAATAGCGTTTGGTGTAGATGCTTGTTTTAGCGGGGTTTCTATCTGAAATATAACGGTAAAAGTGTATTGTAATAAAATTTTAATTTTTATATCATACGGGCTCATAACCCGAAGGTCGTAGGTTCAAATCCTGCCCCCGCTACCAAGTGATTTAGTCAGGGTATAATCAACTGCTCGGTTATATTTCTTAGACTAAGTCGAGCGGTACGAGTCGGTCTATTTATTTATAGCCGTTTTTAACACTGCTACCAAATTTGTTTAAGGCGTTTGATTTTGCCTTGAGCTCACTGGAAGCCCCGCTATACGCGGGGTTTTGTATTTTTACTGCTAGACTCATTGCTACAGGCTTATGGCCTAACTACTACAGGCTTAACTGCTACAGGCTTTGTTTTAATGATCTTATTTATTTCGAGTTTATTGTGATTAATTAGAAATTTATATTTTTTGTTTCTTTACTAGCGTTTAGCTACTAAGCCGTCTGGTAGAGAGATCTAGCAGTAGTTTGGTTGGTTTGATGGCAAATCAATCAATAAAAGGTGAGCCCGTGGCTTGCCTTTTTTATGTATTACGTATTTGTTTGATAACTGAAATAACTGACGTATGGCTTTAACGGTTCCACATATACATGATTTACTTGATCCAGGTGCAGAAGCGCTGGGTTATGAGCTCGTGGCAGTGGAGTTGAGCGGTGGTGATACCTCTATCGTGCGTATTTATATTGATCACAACGAGGGTGTTACTGTTACCGATTGTGCGAAGGCCAGCCGACAATTTAGTGCCATATTAGATGTCGAAGATCCGATCTCAAACCGTTATACCTTGGAAGTATCTTCACCAGGTATGGATCGGCCATTGGCGAAGCCGGCTCACTTTAAAGAAGTGGTCGAGCAAGATGTAAAAATAAAAATGGCCACCTTGATTGATGGCCGTCGCCGATTCACCGGTGAATTAATTGAAGCCAACGATGAATTTATCGTGGTAGAAGTTGATGGCGAACAAACAGAGTTACCGTATGCTGAAATGGACCGCGCGCGTTTGGTGCCAGTCTATGATTTTGAAGTATAAACATTGTTATAACTAATTTTTAATTAAGTAGGGTATTATCATGGCAAGCGAAATTTTAATGATGGCAGACGTCTTATCTACTGAGAAATCGGTTGATAAAGGCATTATCTTCGAGGCAATTGAAGCGGCACTTGCTACTGCAACGCGCAAACGTCATCGTGAAGACATCGAAGTGCACTGCACAATCAACCAAGAAGATGGTTCTTACATTCCATACCGCGTGTGGGAAGTGATTGAAGACGATGCCGAGCTTGAGTTTCCAACCAAGCAAATGTGTATTAGTGCTGCCAAAGAACACGACCCAGACCTTGAGGTCGGCGAGTTTGTGAAAGAAGAGTTAGAAGCTGTGCCGTTTGGTCGAATTGCCGCACAGGCAGCCAAGCAAGTAATCATGCAGAAGGTGCGCGAAGCCGAACGAGATAAAATCAGTGAAGAATTTGAACCTCGTGTCGGGCAAATGTTATCCGGCGTGGTCAAGCGTCAGGAACGCGGTGACGTGATTGTTGATTTAGGCGGAGTAGAAGCCGTATTGCCACGCAATCGAATGATCCAGAGAGAAGGTTTGCGTCCTGGTGATCGTATCCGCGCAATTTTAAGCGAAGTCAGACAAAATAGTCGTGGCCCTCAATTAGTCATTGATCGTGTTTCGCCAGCTCTGGTGTTGTCATTGTTTCAGACAGAAGTGCCCGAAGCCAGTGAAAACATCATCGAGATATTAGGTGCTGCTCGGGATCCCGGTTTGCGAGCCAAAATTGCAGTTAAATCGAATGACAGCAAGGTAGATCCTGTTGGCGCTTGCGTTGGCATTCGCGGTTCACGAGTTCAGAGTGTCTCTAACGAGATCAATGGTGAACGAGTCGATATCATTAAATGGTCGGAAGACCCAGCTCAGTTCGTGATTAATGCCTTGGCGCCAGCTGAAGTTGAATCGATCATGGTTGATGAAGACAAAGGCGCAATGGATGTGGTGGTTGATGAGCAACAACTATCATTGTCTATCGGTCGAGGTGGCCAAAATGTGCGTCTTGCAAGTGAGTTAACCGGTTGGGAAATCAATATAATGACCTATGAACAAGCGAACGAAAAATTAGAAGAAGAGTCTTCTGACGTTCGTGCGATGTTTATGGACAAGCTTGATATTGATGCGGATGTTGCCACTATTTTGATTCAGGAAGGGTTCTCCAACCTTGAAGAAGTCGCTTATGTGCCGCTTGAAGAAATGAACCAAATTGAAGAGTTTGATGAAGCATTGGTCGCTGAGTTACGTCAACGGGCGGATGATGCATTGGTAACCTTAGCGATTCAAAAGGAAGAGCAATTAAAAGGGGCCGATCCTGCCGATGATTTATTAGGTATGGATGGAATGGATGACAATACCGCTAAATTTTTGGCAATTAATGGTATTAAAACCATGGAAGATTTAGCCGAAGCGGCAACTGACGAACTGTTAGAAATAGACGGTTTGGAAATTACTGAAGAACGCGCACAAGAGTTAATTATGACTGCGCGCCGACCATGGTTTGAAGAAATGGGTATTGACCCCGATGCTGATGATGAAGAGCAAGAGGTATCTGAAGCTTAAGGTTTGTTAGAACCATCAATCATTAATTACTAATACCTTATCGAATAATTGAGTACACATATTATGTCAACCATTACAATTAAAGCCTTCGCTGAACAAATTGGTATCGATGCAGAACGTGTTGTTAAACAACTGAACGACGCAGGTGTTGCTGGAAAGACTGTTGATGATTCACTTAGCGACGAAGAAAAACGTAAGCTCCTTGATTTTCTAAGAGGTGGTGCGACGGCTGCCGTCAGCAAACCTGCTGCTACCTCAGGCAGAGGTAAGATCATGCTCAAAAAGAAAACCAACTCTGAGATTCAACAGACCTCTAAGACTGGTATCGCGCGCACCGTGCAAGTGCAAACAAAGCGTCGCCGTACCTTTGTCAAGCGTGAGGTGTTGGAACAACAAGAAGCTGAACGTCAAGAAGCAGAGAAGCAACGGCAGATAGACGAAGCGGCAAAACTCGCGGAGCAAGAACGAATAGCTGCTGAGCAAGCGGCACAAGAACAAGAGCGTGTTGAAGCTGAGCAAGCCAAGGCTGCAGAAGAGCAAGCTGCATTGGAACAAAATGCTGAGAGCGTAGTGGCAACTTCGGAAGATGCTGCTCCAGAAGAAACCGCCGCTGCCGAGTCGGAGGCCGCCGAAGAATCACCGGCCGACAAAGAACCACAACCCGCTGCTGAGCCAGCAAAGCCTAGGCGTGAAGTAGCGATGCCTTCTGTTATTCGAAAGTCATCAGAACGTAAACGTGTGTCGCCTATTGTGCGCCAAGCAGAGCCGCTGCCGGAAAAAGCTGCTGCACCTGCTGCTGAAAAAGCTAAGGGTAAGCGTAAACCGTTTACAGGCCGTGAAGAACTACACGTTGCAAAAGGTCGTAAAAAACGTAAAGAAAAACGTCGGCCCTCTAATATTACTTCCAGTGTCTCTGATCAACATGCGTTCGCAAAACCGGTAGCGCCGGTTGTTCGTGATGTTGCTGTTGGCGAGAACATCAGCGTAGCTGATTTGGCCGCACAAATGTCGGTTAAATCAGCCGAGGTAGTAAAGGTACTTTTTACCATGGGAACCATGGTGACAATTAATCAAACTCTAGATCAAGATACCGCCATGTTAGTGGTTGAAGAAATGGGCCACAACGCTGTTGAAGCCAAGCAAGACGATCCAGAGGCATTTCTAGCTGAGAATCAAGAAGTTGAAGTAGACGAGTCTAAATTCGAGCCTCGTTGCCCTGTAGTCACGGTTATGGGGCATGTTGACCACGGCAAAACTTCGTTGTTGGATTATATTCGTAAAGCCAAAGTTACGGACGGCGAAGCGGGTGGCATCACCCAGCATATCGGCGCCTATCAAGTTGCGACGAGCAACGGTGAAGTTACCTTTTTAGACACACCTGGTCACGAATCCTTCAGTGCCATGCGCGCCCGCGGGGCACAAGCAACCGATTTGATTATTTTAGTGGTTGCGGCCGACGATGGCGTCAAACCGCAAACCATAGAAGCCATTAAGCATGCCAAAAATGCTGATGTACCGTTGGTGGTGGCTATTAATAAAATGGATAAAGAAGCTGCTGATCCAGACCGAGTTAAGCAAGAGTTGGCCAATGAAGAAGTGATTCCAGAAGACTGGGGTGGCGATGTGATGATGGTGCCAGTTTCCGCAGAAACCGGCTCTGGCGTTGATGACTTGTTAGAATCGGTGGCGATGCAATCAGAGCTACTCGAACTAAAAGCGCGTCCGGACGGTAAGGCTTCGGGCACCGTCGTTGAAGCGCGGCTTGATAAAGGTCGCGGTGCGGTGTGTACAGTACTGGTTCAGCAAGGCCTATTGAATTATGGTGACATTGTCTTGGTTGGGCGTGAGACTGGACGTATTCGTGCCATGGTTGACGATGCAGGTGAGACAATTAAAACCGCAGGACCGTCTACCCCTGTTGAGATTCAGGGTTTAAGTGGTGTGCCTGCCGCAGGCGACGAAATGATTGTAGTTGCCGATGAACGCCGAGCACGAGAAGCCGCCGAATTTCGCCAAACCAAAGAACGAGAAACGCGGTTGGCTCGCCAACAAGCAGCCAAGCTAGAAAATATGTTTTCGCAAATGGGCGAGGGTGAAGTCAAAAATGTCAACGTATTAATTAAAGGCGATGTGCAAGGCTCGATCGAGGCTTTGTCGGAGTCGTTAGTAAAACTGTCCACCGAAGAAGTAAAGGTAAGCGTAGTGCACGGGATGGTCGGAGCGATTAATGAATCGGATATCAATCTAGCGATGGCTTCGGCGGCCGTGGTCATTGGCTTTAATGTCCGTGCTGATGCTCAAGCGCGAAAATTGGCAGAGCAAGAAGATGTACAGATTCGCTACTACAGTATTATCTATGAAGTAATTGATGATGTTAAAGCGGCGATGGAAGGCATGCTGGATCCAGAGATTCGTGAAGACGTAATGGGCCATGTTGAAGTTCGAGAAGTGTTCAAAGCGCCAAAAATTGGCACCATTGCTGGTTGTTATGTTACCGAAGGTGTAGTCAAGCGTAATGCTCATGTAAGAATTGTCAGAGACAGCGTTGTTATCTTTGAAGGCAATATTGATTCGCTGCGTCGATTTAAAGACGATGTCAGTGAGGTGAAGATGGGTACGGAGTGTGGTATCGGAGTGGTGAATTACAACGATATCAAAGTGGGAGATCAGCTGGAAATTTTCGATAAAGTAGAAGTGAAAGTTACTTTATAAAAATTTAGCAGACCAGCCGCTTTTCTAATGCCAAAAGAGTACGCACGCAGTGAACGAGTTGCGCAGACAGTTATCCGCCATCTAGCGGTAATTCTGCGCAATGAAGTCAATGACCCGCGAGTGTCAAGTTTAACGATTACCGATGTAGAGGTTACCAAAGACCTACGTCAAGCCAAGGTATTTGTCACAAGTATGCAGGACGATGCTGACGATATCGAAAATACCATGGAGGCACTTGAACGAGCTAATGGCTTTTTAAGGCGCAGTTTAGCCAAGGTAATCGATATGCGCCATTGCCCAAATTTACTATTTGCCTACGACAACTCAATCTCTGATGGTGCAAGGATGTCCGCCCTAATCGACAAAGCACTTAATCGCTAGCTTTCAACAAAAGCGCGTTCAATAACGTACTCAGCATTAACCCCACGAATGGTTTCCTTGAAACCGCGCTCGTCGAGAATTTCGCAAAAGTCTTTCAACATTGAAGGGCTTCCGCAAAGCATAAATCGATCATCTTCTAGATTGATTGGCGGCAAGCCGAATTCTTCTGAAATTTTTCCCGAAGTTAGTGCTTCTGTTAAGCGCCCCTGAGTGTGAAAATCCTCGCGGGTGACAGACGGGTAGTACAATAATTTGTCCTTAACCATTTCGCCAAAAAATTCATTCTCTGGTAACTCATTGATCACTTGTTGGTATGCGAGTTCAGAAATTTCGCGTACGCCGTGGGTTAAGATCACCTTATCAAAACGTTCATAAACTTCAGGATCCTTGATAACGCTTAAAAATGGTGCTAAACCCGTGCCCGTCGCCATCAAATAGAGATGTTTGGCAGGTTTTAACGCTTCGACCAACAATGTGCCTGTCGGTTTCTTACTGCACAATAATTTATCGCCCGGTTTTATTTTTTGTAGACGAGAAGTCAGCGGACCATCTTGCACCTTGATGCTAAAGAACTCCATATGTTCTTCATAGTTTGCGCTGGCAATACTATAGGCTCTCATCAAAGGTTTACCATCAACTTCAATGCCGATCATGATAAATTGTCCGTTTTCAAAGCGAAAACCGGGGTCACGAGTGGTAGTAAAGCTAAAAAGAGTTTCGTTCCAGTGGTGCACTGAAAGTACTTCTTCTTCACGAAAATTAGCGGCCATTTTTGGATCCTAAATCTGAAAACATTGGGGTCAATAATAGGTGTTTAAAGCAGGTGTTTAAAACTGCCATCAAAACAATGCGCAAGATTATAGTTAGAGGGTTAATTTGTAAACCTAGAGACCGCTATTTTTCAAGGTCTGCTTAGATAACTTAGCTATATAACAGTCTAATCTGATTATAAGTAAAACAGCTTAAAAGAGTTATTCGTATAGTGTTTTCTTTATAAGGCCTTTGTTTCAAATTTCAATTTCTATCGGATCAAATAGGGCCATAGCACATAGCTAAATAGCACATAGCTAAATAGCACCGGGTTAAATAGCACCGAGTTAAGTTGTGCCTGAGCGTGGTTTTAAGTAGCATCATACAATGCAAGAATTCTCTCATTTAAATCAAGCTGGCGAGGCCAATATGGTCGATGTCTCGGGTAAAGCTGAGACTCATCGATTAGCCATAGCACAAGCACGTATCGTGCTCGGGTCGGCGATCATGGCCAAAGTCAAAGATCAAAGCCTTGCCAAAGGGGATCTCTTAGCGACAGCGCGTATTGCTGGTATACAAGCGGCCAAGAAATGCTCCGATTTAATTCCTTTATGCCATCCTTTACCACTGAGTAATGTCACTATTGATTTTGAAGAGTTTGCCGGTGCAAATAAGCTTGGACTAATTATTATTGCCAAGTGCACCACCATCGGCAAAACGGGCGTGGAAATGGAAGCGCTTACAGCGGCTTCGGTCGCTGCCTTAACGGTCTATGATATGTGCAAAGCCTTAGACAAGGGCATTGTAATAGAGTCTGTACAATTACTCGAAAAACAAGGCGGCAAATCAGGGCATTGGCTACGCGATCAGGCAGAGCACGTCAATGATTAAAATCCTGTTTTTCGCTAACTTGCGTGATATTGCCAAAGTCGATTCAATTGAGGTTAATTTGGGCAATGCAAAAGTTGTCAGAGATCTATTAAAAATAATGTCAGAACAGGTGTCTATCGAACTCATTGAAACTCTGAAAGATGAAACTGCAATGGTTTCCGTTAATCATCAGTACGCTGGATGGGAAGGCACCATCACCGATGGTGACGAAGTGGGAATTCTGCCTCCAGTATCCGGTGGTTAGCTATGAGCGAGCTGGCAGAAGTACTAATTACCCGAGAAGACTTCGATGTAGCAGTCGAATATAAAATGCTCTGTGATCAAGCACCTAAAGCGGGCGCCGTGGTATTTTTTGTCGGCTTAGTTCGTGATTTTTATGCTCAGCAGTCAGAGCATGTTGATCAAGCCTTAGGCGGCACAATAGAATATTTGGAATTACAACATTATCCTGGCATGACGGAATCGCTTTGTCAGGAAATTATTGATGAGGCTCGCAAGCGCTTTCCTTTCGACGCGGTACGGGTCGTGCATCGAGTTGGTAAAATTTATGCAGCGGAGCAAATTGTGATGGTAGCCGTGGCGAGCGGTCATCGAGACAATGCATTTCAGGCTGCACAATATATTATGGACTACCTTAAAACGCGTGCGACATTGTGGAAAAAAGAAGTCGGTACGCAGGGTCAAGCTTGGCTTGGCATTAAAAATCAAGATTTAGCAGCGGCCGAAAATTGGACTGAGAAGTAGCGTTGCGAGGAATGAGTTATGAGTGCGAATAGAGAATTTGTGAAAATGAATGTAGCGGTATTAACCGTTTCTGATAGTCGTAATAAAGACACCGATACTTCTGGGCAGTATCTGGTAGAACAGGTTGCTGCTCTAGGCCATGTTGTGAGTACCTACGAAATTGTGATTGATGACATCTACTTAATACGAGCTCAAGCTTCGGTTTGGATAGCCGATCCAAATATCCATGCAGTTATTACGACTGGGGGTACTGGTTTTACTAGCCGCGATAGTACACCTGAAGCGCTAGGGCCTTTGTTTGACAAAGAGATAGATGGTTTTGGTGAATTATTTCGCCACTTGTCGTACACCGATATTGGCACGTCTACCGTGCAGTCTCGAGCACTGGGTGGCTTAGCCAACGATACGATTGTATTTTGCTTGCCAGGCTCTACCGGAGCGTGTCGTACGGGCTGGGAAGGCATCTTAAAAGAGCAGTTAGACAGTCGCCATCGCCCCTGCAATTTTGTTTCGCATACGGCTGCTAAATGATTACCTTACTTGAAGCTCAGCAACAGTTGCAGGATTCTGTGCAATGTGAGCTGCGAACGGAAACCATTGGGTTGGCGAACGCTGTCGGTAGAGTAGCCAGCGCCGATGTGCAAGCAGGGCTCAATATTCCGCCGAGTGATAATAGTGCGATGGACGGATTCGCGGTTCGCGCTGGCGATATTACGCAAGAGGGCACTACGCTGCCCATCTCGCAACGCATTCCCGCCGGTTCACAACCTCAATCATTAGAGCTTGGAAGCGCCGCTCGAATCTTTACTGGCAGTGTGCTACCGGCTAATGCTGATGCCGTGGTGATTCAAGAAAATACTCAGTTTGATGAGCAAAGCGTCACGGTTAATAAACTTGCCAAAGCGGGTGATAATGTTCGCCCATGCGGGCAAGATATTTCTAAAGGTTCAACAGTAGTGTCCGCCGGCCGCCGCCTAAGCCCCATAGATCTTGGTTTATTAGCGTCAATTGGTAAAGCGACAGTCGAGGTTTATCGACCCTTGCGAGTCGCTATATTCTCAACGGGAGATGAATTGGTTAACCCTGGTAAGGAGTTAAAACCGGGTCAAATCTACAATTCAAATCGGCCTGTATTAATAGCTCTTTGCGAGCAATTGGGTTTCGCTGCCCTAGATTGTGGGATTGTTGAGGATACTTTGGGTGCTACTAAGGCAGCCTTGGCCGCTGCCGCCAATAAGGCCGATGTCATCGTTAGCAGTGGTGGCGTTTCAGTGGGTGATGAAGACCATATCAAACCCGCGGTTGAGGCTCTTGGTGCATTGGAATTGTGGAAAGTGCAGATGAAGCCTGGTAAGCCTGTAGCCTTCGGTAATGTCGAAGGTACGCCGTTCTTAGGTTTGCCTGGTAACCCAGTTTCGTCTTATGTGGTGTTTCAGCTATTGGGTACGCCATTGATGCAAGCACTGCAGGGGCAAATTAACGGTTTGCCTCGTAGCTACTCGGTCAGTGCAGGCTTTGCAAAAAAAATCAGTAGTCGCGAAGACTATATTCGCGTACGCGTCAGTAGAAACGATGGTGGAAAGTTGATTGCCGAACCTTTTTCTAATTCCAGCAGTGGTGTTATGTCGTCATTGGCGTGGGCCGATGGTTTGGTGCGTCAAAACATCGATACTGCTATTGAGATTGGTCAAGATGTAGAGTTTTTGCCGTTGCGCGAGGGATTATTATGAGTGCAAACGATGTAAAGCTTACCGACTCTTTTGACCGACAAATACGTTATTTACGATTGTCGGTAACCGATCGATGTAACTTACGTTGCACCTATTGCATGGCCGAAGACATGACTTTTCTGCCTAAACCTAAAGTGCTTAGTATTGAAGAAATGGCGACTATTGGCGAGGCTTTTGTCGCGCTTGGTGTTGAAAAAATTCGGCTCACGGGTGGCGAACCCTTGGTTCGCAACGGGCTAGTTGATCTAGCTCATCGACTAAGCGCTCTAAACGGATTGCGCGAATTGGTCATGACCACCAACGGTGTGCTACTGGATAAGTTCTCTGAGCCCTTAAAGGCGGCTGGTATCTCTCGATTAAATATCAGTATCGACAGTCTGCGTTCAGACCGCTTTAAAAAACTCACGCGCTTTGGTCAGTTAGACGATGTTCTCAGAGGTATTCAAGCGGCGCGTGCCGCAAACTTTAGTAGAATAAAGCTCAACGCGGTTATTCTTAAAGGTGTTAATGATGATGAAGTGCTCGATCTCACACGTTACGCAGTCGACAACGGTTTGGATATTTCTTTTATAGAGGAAATGCCGTTGGGTGAAATTGACAGTCATCTGCGCAGTAAAACAGCGGTGCAAAGCCTGTCGATTAAAGAGCAGTTACAAGGCGAATTCGGTTTAGAAGAATCTGATTTCATGGACGCCGCCAGCGGACCATCACGGTATTTAAAGATTGCTTATACCGATAGCAAAGTCGGTTTTATCTCGCCCATGAGTGATAATTTTTGCAGCTCTTGCAATCGGGTACGATTAACCGCGGAAGGACAGTTATTACTTTGCTTGGGCAATGAGCACTCGCTGGATTTGCGCGAGATAGTAAGAACTAATCCCCAAGATTTAAAAAAGGCTATTATTGACTCCATGCAACGCAAACCCAAACGTCATTATTTTGACCCGAATGACATTACTATTACTCGGCACATGAGTGCCACCGGTGGCTAAGTATGGAGTGCGTAGTTAACGATAAATATAAGTACATTATGTTTTATGGGGCAAAAGCCGCCTGCACATCGCTGCGAAATTTGTACCTAGCTATTCATGGCGATGAGATGTCAGAACAACAATTAGCAAGCCTTGATAGCTATCACAATTTAAATGTGGTTTGTCCTTTTGAGCCTGATCATGATTATTCTAATTATTATAAATTTTATATTTCTCGCAACCCGTATGAGCGGGTGGTTAGCGCGTTTCTTGATCAATATACCTTTGCCAAGCATCAGAGTGTGCAGGCTATGCTCGATGCATGCACGCCGGAAAACGGCGAACCACAGACATTTGTTGAGTTCCTACATTATCTACGCAAGGTACCAGATTATTTGCGCGACAGTCATTTTCAAACTCAGTCACATTTTGGTTATAAGGAGATACTAAAGCGCAAGCCTAGGTTGCGCCGTATGCTACCGGATCAACTGGCTTTAGATTTTTATGCCGATGTAAGTGGATTTAATCATCACCTCAATAAAATATACGCAAAAATATTTAGTAAGCACCCTCATATGCGCGACAGAGCCCAGCGCGAAATTCCGAAGATACCGCGTATGAATAACTTAATTTACGGTGAAGAGACTTGGCCAGACGCCGCTAACATGAGCCCCGAAAAGTTGCGAAGTTCGCCCTACGTGGTTAAACCTCAAGATTTTTATACGGTTACTGAGACGCGCGAATTAGTGCAAGAGATTTATGCTAAAGATTTTGACATGTTTGCTTACGATAAAAATACCGTGCCAGAGAAAAAACCGTCTAAGGAGCTGGCGCTTATGCCGCCCGACTTTGATTGGCGAGCATATAAAGCGCTCAATCCAGATTTGGCAATGCAAGGCGTGGATAACGAACGTAGATTGAATCATCATTACTTGATGCATGGACGCAACGAGAGTAAAAAGCGGTTTTACAAATTCGAAGCGCCTGATGAGTTTGATTGGAAAGCATATGTTGAGCTTCATGAGGATCTAAAAGATGCTGGAATCAACAATGAACGCGATGCGATTATTCATTACCTGGCGTATGGCTATCACGAAAAACGCCCGTATCGGATGGAGGGAATATGAGTGTTTATGATTACAAGGTTCGCAATATTAGTGGCGAAGAAGTAGCGCTGTCAGAATTTGCAGGAAAGATTTTACTCGTCGTTAACACCGCAAGCAAGTGCGGGTTCACTCCGCAATATAAAGATTTAGAGACTTTGTATAAAGAACTACAGGCTGATGGTTTAGTGATATTAGGTTTTCCATGTAATCAATTTGGGGGTCAGGAGCCAGGTGATGATGGTCAGGTAGAAGAGTTTTGCCAACTTAACTATGGTGTTTCATTCCCGATGTTTTCGAAAATCGAGGTAAATGGTGATGCCGCACACCCACTGTTTAAATATTTAAAGCAACAAGCAAAAGGAGTACTTGGGTCTGAATCAATTAAATGGAATTTTACTAAATTTCTAGTAAACCGCGAAGGCCAAGTAGTGGAGCGTTATGGTTCGCGAGACAAGCCTCAAACAATAAAATCTGATATCGTAGCTCTCATTTAGAACTGACCTTTTAGAACTGATCTTTTGACACTGAGTCTATAGTATAGACGCTGTAGCATTAACCCATTTTAGACCTTAGCCCTTTTTATACATCTAATGACCAATTTTATTGATCTAGCGGCCATACTTATTAGCGTATCGGCATTATTTGCCTATATAAACCATCGTTTTATCGGCCTACCAACGACCATCGGCGTAATGATTGTGGCTATGTTGGTATCGTTCGGTGTTTATCTATTAAGTTTACTGGGTTTAACTGGACTGCAATTACAAGCACAAGAATGGCTAGGTGGTGTTGATTTTAATCGCACCTTGCTCAATGGTATGTTGAGCTTTCTGCTTTTCGCAGGCGCCTTGCACGTTAATTTAAATAATTTAAAAGAACAAAAGTGGATAATCTTAAGCCTAGCTACCTTCGGCGTATGTTTATCAACCTATCTGGTTGGTACAGTTACATTTCACCTACTCACTGCGCTTAGTTGTGAGCTGCCATATATCTATTGTCTATTGTTCGGTGCTTTGATATCGCCGACTGACCCCATTGCCGTGATGGCCACTGTCAAACGCTTGGGCGTTAGTAAAGAACTGGAAACTACTATTGCGGGCGAGTCTTTGTTTAATGATGGTGTCGGTGTGGTGGTGTTTACTGTATTGCTGATGTTGCTGCAAAACCCAGGGCCTGTTGATCCTGGTCACGTCGCTTTAATCTTTGCTGAAGAGGCGATAGGTGGCATTGTTTTTGGTTTGGTGCTCGGCGGTCTCGGTTATTATTTAATCAGTAGCATTGATAATTATAAGGTAGAGGTTTTAATAACCTTAGCGTTAGTCATGGGTGGTTACGGTTTGGCATTGGCGCTGCATACCTCTGGCCCTATCGCTATTGTGGTAGCTGGCTTGATAACAGGAAGTTTGCTTAGAAAACATGCAATGTCAGAACAAACTCGTGAAAGCATCGATGACTTTTGGGAGCTGATTGACGAAATACTCAATGTTATTTTGTTCGCATTAATTGGTTTAGAAATGTTAGTTATTCCGTTTGATGGTCAATGGTTGTTCTCCGGTGTGGTGCTGATTGCCGTAGTTATTTTAATTCGATTCTTTAGCGTCGGCATCCCAATTAGATTGATTGGTTTAAAAACTCGGGTCGAACCACATTTGGTTAAAATATTAGTGTGGGGAGGCTTGCGTGGAGGTATTTCGGTAGCACTGGCACTAAGCCTACCCGAAGGCGAGTTTCGTGATTTGGTGGTATTTCTGACCTATGTTGTCGTGGTGTTTTCAATCGTGGTTCAGGGCTTAACCATTGGTCCATTTATTCGTCGACTAACTAATCAAAAATAACTGGTGGCACACAGCACAGCGGAGTTATTAAAATGTTAAAGGCATTGTTAAAGCTAATCGTTGAAAAAGACGGTTCGGATTTATATTTATCTTCCGGCGTGCAACCCTCTATCAAAGCTCAAGGAACGCTCTACAAAATAGGTAAAAAAGAGCTCACCGCCGAGGATGTTGAAAAAATTGGTTTAGAGATTATGAACGAGGAACAGGCGAAAGCGTTCGAGCTCAAGCCTGAGATGAATCTGGCCATCGATGAGCCCGATATTGGTCGCTTTAGAGTCAATATTTTTAGGCAGCGCAACGATATGGCGTTGGTGCTTCGTGTAATTAAAACGGAGTTACCGAATTATAAAAAATTAGGCTTGCCTGAAAATCTCACAGAATTGGTGATGGCTAAGCGCGGTTTAATTATTTTTGTGGGTGGCACTGGCTCAGGTAAGTCGACCTCACTCGCGGCGTTGATTGACTATCGCAATGATACTCACGCCGGCCATATCATCACAATCGAAGACCCTATTGAATTTGTTCATGCGCACAAAAAGAGTATCGTAAACCAACGTGAAGTTGGCGTAGACACAGACAGTTACGAAGATGCACTGGAAAACACTTTACGCCAAGCCCCCGACGTTATTCTAATCGGCGAAATTCGCAACCGCGAAACCATGGAACACGCGCTTGCCTTTGCAGAAACAGGGCACCTATGTTTATCAACATTACACGCAAATAATGCCGACCAAGCGCTTGATCGTATTATCAATTTCTTTCCGGAAGAACGCCACAAGCAATTGTATCTAGACTTATCACTAAATATGCGGGGCATTATTTCACAGCGTTTGGTGCCCACCGTAGACGGTGGTCGATGCGCGGCAATAGAAATATTATTGGGCTCACCTCGTATTAAGGACCTAATTAAAGACGGCAAAGTTAATGAGATAAAAGAAGCCATGGACGCCTCCGAAGCCTACGGAATGCAGACATTTGATTTAGCCCTATTGAAATTGTTTCAAGAAGGTCGCATCACCGAAGAAGAAGCATTAAAGAATGCCGATTCCGCCAATAACCTCCGGTTGAAAATGAAACACAAAGACGGGTTTCAATCTACCACTGAATTTGAACTGGCACCTGAGCCTGGTGAAGAAAACAAAATCGAAGATGAAGGCGAAAGCGAAAACCAGGATGACGATGAGTACTTTCAAGACCTAGATGATATTCCAATAGAGGAACTCCTTAAGGAAGAGTAGATCGTTGGGTCTATACCACCACAGTCGAGCTAGCCCGCACTGCCATTTCGAGCGTCGTTGAGAAATTCCTTGATAAAACTCCGTGCCGAGAGATATTTTTGCTACATATTCGAATAGCTTGGTCCACCGCCA
>CAZJWW010000061.1:0-15452 GCA_964549895.1 uncultured Gammaproteobacteria bacterium | reverse complement strand
GAGTGATAGGATTTACTCGTGCTTCCTCAACAACTGCCCCTGGGTTGTTCTACCTCATAAGCTTACCAAAAAGTAATCTTTAAAGGTGGTTTTGAAATATACTTAGCGCCGGCTTGGCGTAACTTTTAGAGATGCATGAGCCGCTATGCGGCACAAATAATAGGGGCTAATAAAAATTTTTACTCGGCTAAAATCGCAACTACTTCATCAATTTCGGCAATCAAATCCGATACAACGGTTTTCTTAACATTAGTCGTTGGTGATGCTTGGCCACCGGCTTCCATTTCGATTTGGTTTTTAGCACCACTGATGGTAAAGCCTTCTACATACAATAGGCTACGGATACGCCGGATGAGTTGCACTTCATGACGCTGATAATACCTTCGATTACCACGACGCTTTACTGGGTTGAGTTGTGAAAACTCTTGTTCCCAATAGCGCAATACATGTGGCTTTACTAAACACAACTCACTCACTTCACCAATGGTAAAGTACCGTTTACTCGGTATTGGTGGTAAGGTTGCATTGTCTCCTTGGTCTAACATGCTGTATAACTATTCCGTCTGAATTATTAATTAATTGTTAAGAAACACAGTGTACCAGTCTACTTGAGGATTAGTACAGTGCTATTTTTTTAAATAAATCGTGAATCGGTATTGACTAATCAAACTAAGTGAACATTTTTTTTAGACGGTCAGAGTTACGATCAATTGATTCCTTGAGTTTTTGACTCGCTTTGAAAGTAACCACGCGACGTGCGGAAATTGGAATCTCTTCGCCAGTTTTAGGATTACGGCCTGGGCGCGCTGGCTTATCTCTTAAACCAAAATTACCAAAGCCAGAAAGCTTAACCGCATTACCCTCTTCGAGAGAACTTTTAATGCTCTCGAAAAATTGCTCAACAAATTCTTTCGACTCGCGTTTATTAAGCCCCAATTCTTCGTGCAATGATACTGCTAGTTCAGCTTTTGTAATCGCCATAATTTACTTCCCCTAAATAGGATAGCCTCTCAATTTTTTTATTATTGTAGTGTCTATCAATCAAGGCTTACTGATAAAGCCTAAGTGGGTCATCAACTCCTGAGCACCGCCCCAAAGTCAGACTCCAAAACACCTAGTGCATTTGCCATGCAAGCTTCAGCTTCATCATCGGTCATAGTTCTATTAATATTTCGAAGAACCAAACTCAAAGACACACTTTTATGATCTTGCGCTACACCGTGGCCTTGATAAACATCAAATATTTCAATTTTATTTAATGATTCTCCCAACCGCTTAGTAACAGCAGCAGCCAATTCAGCAACTGGTATCTGTTGCGGGACCACTATAGAGAGGTCGCGCTTGATACTTGGGAATCGAGAAACACTACTAAATTCAGGCAGCTGGGCGTTTAAAGCTTGGTCTAAACCAAATTCAAATGCATAGACTTGATCAACACCGTAGTACTTTTCAAGTGACGGATGTAACCGTCCTAGCCAGCCTATTTTTGTTATTGTGTCGTCAAAATTATTGCGAAATAATGACGAAACTTGACCTGGATGCAGAGCAATGTGCTCGAACTCCTTAAATATAATAGGTTTTTTATGTCCGGTCAAGGCAAGAACAGCTTCTACATCGGCTTTCAAATCAAAAAAATCGATTTTTTGCGTTTTTTCATACCCCCATTGTGCTGGTGCGCGCGAACCAATGACTACTCCACCAATTCTCTGCACCTCTTTGTACGCGCCTTCGTCATGGTGGTAGGTTGCGCCTACTTCAAACAATCGAATACGCTCGTGCTGACGGTTTTTATTGAATTGCAAGGCACCCATTAAGCCCGGCAGCAAACTAGTGCGCATAACTGCCATATTATCGGCTAACGGGTTTGCCAACGCGACTGGATGTTCTTCGCTAAACATGGCATGTACTTTGGGATCAATAAAACTGTAGGTAATAGCTTCGCGATAATCTCGTGCAATAAGAGATTGTCGAACCTGTCTGAGACTAATTTGATCTTCAGATGCTGTGATAGAGGTCGGTGCGATACGCGGCATGGCAGTAGGTATATTGTCGTAGCCTTTAACCCGAGCCACTTCTTCCACTAAATCCGCTTCTAACTCAATATCAAAGCGATAGCTGGGTGGGGTAACCGACCAAGTCGAATCTCCAGCTTCATTCTCAACGCCCTTAGATATCCGTAACAAGATATCTTGCACTTCAGCGGCGTCCAATGGCATTCCTAACAAACTGATCAAACGATCTAAACGTATATCTACGGGTGGCTTACTTTGCAAGCCTGCATCACTTTTCTGTTCGACAACTACGCCAGGCTCGCCACCACAAATCTGCAAAACTAATTCCGTCGCCCGTTCAATCGCCTGCGGCGGTAGTTGGGGATCGACGCCGCGTTCAAAGCGATGCGCGCTTTCTGTATGCAAGCCATAGCGACGAGCTTTTCCCGCCGCAGATTTACGAGTGAAGTGCGCGGCTTCTAATACAATATCACTAGTCTTGTCGTCTATTGCACTATCAGCGCCGCCCATAACGCCAGCAATGGCAATTGGACCATCGATATCAGCAATTACGAGCGTATCGCCATCCAGCGCCACTTGCGATTCATCGAGTAATTTAATTTGTTCACCTTGCACTGACCCACGCACAACAATTTTTTCATTAAGCTTGGCTAAGTCGAACGCATGCATAGGCTGCCCCAACTCCATCATCACATAATTAGTGATATCAACAACTGGACTAATTGGACGCACCCCGCTACGGCGCAAACGCTCTTGCATCCACAATGGTGTAACCACATCCTGGCGAATACCTTTAATCACTCGCCCGATGTACCTTGGACAAGATTGCGAATCATCAACTTCAACCACAATATCGGCATTATTGTTAGCTGCAATCGGTGCAATTTCTAAAGGGTTATAGGCGCCATCAGCTAAAACTCTAAGCTCACGGGCAATGCCTTGCACGCTCAGACAATCACCACGATTTGGCGTCAGATCGATATCAATCAAATGGTCTTGCAGTTGTAAATACTCGTCGACTCGTTGGCCAACGGTAGCATCGGCGTCTAGCTCAATTAATCCTTCTGAGTGTTCCTCAAGGCCCAATTCAGAAGCAGAACATAACATTCCGTTAGATTCAACGCCGCGTACTTTGGCTTTTTTAATTTTCAACCCATTGGGCAAATCAGCACCAACAATAGCAACGGCTACCATCAAGTTTGTTCGTACATTAGCGGCCCCGCAGACGATCTCAAGTTGTGCACTGCCAATATCCACTTTTGTAAGGTTCAAGCGATCCGCATCAGGGTGCTTGGATACCTCTAAAACCTTACCTACCACTAAGTTGTCAATAGGCTTGGCAACTGGTTCTACACCATCAACTTCCAAACCCGCATTGGTTAGGCAATCGGCGATACCTTGAGCATCAAGATCTACCTGTACCCAGTCACGCAACCATTGCTCGCTAATGATCATTTAAACTGCTCCAAAAAGATAAGGTCATTATCAAAAAATAGTCTCAAATCATCTACGCCATACCGCAACATGGTCAGGCGTTCAACGCCCAAACCAAATGCGAATCCAGTATATTTTTCAGCATCTATTCCCACTTGCGCAAACACGTTTGGATGTACCATTCCGCTGCCCAATATCTCTATCCACCCTGTTTTTTTACAAATTCGGCAACCTTGTGCCTTGCCATGCTCATCTCTGCAAAATACGCATGTGATATCCACCTCAGCCGAAGGTTCCGTAAATGGGAAATAAGAAGGACGTAGACGAATATCCAAGTCGGTCTCAAAAAACTGGCGCAAAAAATGCGTCAGCACTCCTTTTAAATCGGCGAAAGAAATACCTTCGTCCACCATCAAGCCCTCCACTTGATGAAACATCGGCGTATGAGTTACATCAGAATCGCAGCGATAAACCCGCCCTGGTGCGATAATATTGATTGGGGGCTTATTGTTGAGCATGTACCGAGCTTGTACAGGAGAAGTGTGCGTTCGAAGCAAATGTTTGGAAGTAATACCTACGAGCTGATCGCCATCCTTTACACTGGAATTAATGTAAAAAGTATCATGCATTGCTCTAGCTGGATGCTCAGGTGGAATGTTAAGCGCTTCGAAATTATGAAAATCATCTTCGATTTCGGGGCCAACCGCCACACCAAAGCCCATACCGACAAAAATATCTTCGATGCGTTGCATAGTGCGAGTCACCGGGTGCAATCCACCTGAGCCGATGCCCCGACCTGGCAAAGTAACGTCAATTTTTTCAGCAGCGATCGATGACGCTAATTGCGCATCATCCAACGCTCGCTTTTTATGATTAAGAACTTCAGCTACTTGTTGTTTTATTTGGTTAACTTTATCTCCAAACAAAGGTCGTTCTTCAGCAGGTAAACTACCTATCAGTTTTAATTGACTGGTGAGCTCACCCTTTTTACCAAGGTATTGCACTCGTAAGTTTTCCAGTTCCGCAGAGTCATTGACAGCATCAATAGCACTTTTGGCCTGCTGTAAAATAGTCTGTAGATTTGCGTCCAGTGATTCAGTCATCGTTCTTTGCGTATATTGAGCCTTCAGCGAGTTGTAAAATAGAGCATTCAGCTTATGTATATAGATCCATCAGCTGCTTTGAAAAAAAGAGCCCTGAGCTTGTTTTATATAAAGAGCCCTCAGCTTGTTAAAAACAAGAGCTCTAGCGCAAAAGAGGAAGACCAACGGCCTTCCTCTATTCGCAATACTAACGCTATACCGAGTCATGCTAACTCTCATTAGCTAGCAAGCTCTGGCATAAAAACAAATTTATGCAGCTTGATTGTCCAGCGCTGATTTGGCTTGTTCTACTAATTGTGCGAATGCAGCGGCGTCATGAACCGCTATATCAGCCAATACTTTACGATCCAATTCGATTCCAGCTTTCATCATACCGTTAATGAAGCGACTATAGTTAAGTCCGTTCATCTTAGCGGCCGCTGAAATTCTGGTAATCCATAGACGGCGAAATTGGCGTTTGCGTTGACGACGATCGCGATATTCATATTGACCAGCGCGCGTGACCGCTTGTTTAGCAACACGAAAGACGTTTTTATTACGCCCCCGATAGCCTTTGGCTTGGGCAATTACTTTTTTATGTTTGGCTCGGGCGGTGACACCACGTTTTACTCTAGGCATATTTTTCTCCTGAAAAGAAGCAACCGAAGTCGACTTCTGATCTAATCTCTATTTTCGATAATTAGCTGTACGGCAACATACGTTGAATCAATCGAGCGTCAGCGGCAGTCGCTGTCGTCTGATTACGTAAATGACGTTTCCGCTTAGTAGATTTTTTGGTCAATATATGACGCAAGTGAGATTGAGAGCGTTTAAACTTGCCGCTGCCCGTTTTTTTGAAGCGCTTAGCTGCGCCACTATTACTTTTAATTTTAGGCATAAAATCTCCAGTGCATTTACACGGTTGCCGTTATATTTAAGCTAAAAGAGTTTAAAAGTTGACTCTCAATAACTCATTTCAAAAGCCTCTAAGTTTTTCTAAAACCTAAAGACGTGAGCTCACAATAAAAATCTAATTTTTTATCGGCCCTAAAACCATCACCATCTGACGGCCTTCTAATTTGGGAAACTGTTCTACCGAACCGTGTTCTTCCAAATCTGTTTCAACTCGTTTTAGTAGGTCCATGCCTAACTCTTTATGAGCCATTTCACGTCCACGAAAACGAATAGTTACTTTCGTTTTATCGCCGTTGCCTAAGAATTCTTTCAATTTTCCTAGCTTAATATTGTAATCACCAATATCCGTACCCGGGCGAAACTTGATTTCTTTAACTTGAGTTTGTTTTTGGTTTTTTCGAGCAGCAGCTTTGCGTTTGCTGTCTTCATACAAAAACTTACCATAATCCATAATTCGACATACTGGCGGATCAGCGTTCGGTGATATTTCAACGATATCCAATCCCGCTTTATCGGCGAGAGAAAACGCTTCATCTCTATCCACAATCCCGGCTTGTTCACCGTTTTGGTCAATCAATCGAATAGTCGGCGCGGTAATAGTTTCATTAACGCGCTGTTTCTTTTTACTGGCTATGGTAATACCTCAAGTCTTAGTTAATTTGGTGCATGTTAAAACCTCTAAATACCAACGTAAAGCAAGGGTTTAGCAACGCGGGACGCGAATTTTAAAGTGGTTTTGAGATTGCCTCAATAGCTGCCAACATTAAATTTCAACAAAACAGCCATAAAAGCCATAAAAAAACGCCAAATATCACCTATTTAGCGTTTTTCGAAGAAATTTGAACGAATCCACAGTAAATGGTAGACGCGAGTGGATTCGAACCACCGACCCCCACCATGTCAAGGTGGTGCTCTAACCAACTGAGCTACGCGTCTTCGTTAGGCCGCGGACAATATCAAACCCGCTATTTTGTTTCAACATCAGTTTCCTTAAATCAGAGACTCCTTGCAACTGATAATTTTCGTGAATTAAAGTTCAATAATGCCTTAAACAATTGCATTTTTGCCTCTGTTGTTCATACTGGGGTGAGGATAAGTGCACATGGACGATGTCTTATCATTTTCTTCTATCAAATAATATTAATGAGGTAACGACATGGACATGATGAAAATAGCAACCCAATTACTGATGTCAAAACTTACGGGGTCTGCAGCGGGGAATAGCGATATGGTAACTTCGGTTATCGGTAAATTGTTGGGCGGATCTGGTGGATCGGGCATAGACCTAGGTTCTCTACTTGGTAATTTAAAAGATCAAGGTATGGGCGACGTTGCTGATTCTTGGTTAGGCGATGGCGACAATGCAGACATTTCAACAGAACAAATTGAAAGCATGTTGGGTTCAGATAAAATTCAAGAGGCTGCATCACAACTTGGTGCCGATCAAAGTGAATTACTAGATGGTTTGAGAAATATGATACCGCAGGTCGTTGATAAATCATCGAGCGGCGGCAGCTTACTAGACTCAGTCGGCGGCCTTGGTGGCTTAGCAAATTTAGCTGGTAAATTTCTGAAATAGTTTTAATCCAAATGCAATAGCTGGTAAATTAGCTATTGACCTGAAAAGGGCTGCCTCATTAATGTGATGTAGTCCTTTTTTTATTTCTGATATTTTATTCCTATATTTTTAATTGCTAGGGTTATATATGAATTTACCAAATCAAGTGCTGCTCGGTTTAGGCTTAGGAATCGCCGCAGGACTAGTGCTCAATATAACGGGCCTAGGGAACACCCCTTGGATTGATGCTAACGTTATCAATGGTGTATTCCACGCCGGGGGCAAATTATTTGTCAATGCCTTAAAAATGCTGGTAGTGCCTCTGGTTCTATTTTCATTGATTCCCGGCATTCTCGGTATTGGCGATATACGTTTACTGGGCCGCATAGGCACTAAATCGTTTGCGCTCTACATCCTTACAACAGCAATTGCTATTAGTACCGCTATCGCTCTCGCTGTTTTATTCGATATTGGTAAAGGGTTAAGTATTCCGTTGGAAGGTGATTTTGGCGGTAAAGAGGCCGCTAAGAGTTTTATAGAAATCTTAACCGGCATTGTGCCAGCGAACATCGTTAGCGCGATGGCCAATGCTGATATGTTGGCAATAATTTTCTTCTCTATATTCTTTGGTATTGCCTTACTTATTGAGGTTAAAAAATCCACAGATTTGGTCAATGTAATTGAGCAACTAAACCGTGTCATTATGCGCATGGTAGAAATGGTGATGTTGTTTGCGCCGTACGCGGTATTTTGTTTAGTCGCTAAGGCCATTGCCGAGCTTGGCATCGATTTGGTTTGGCAAGTTGGCGGATACTTTTTAGTGATTATGTTCGCCTTGGTATTTCATGTGTTTGTAACTCAGATGATTTTGCTGAAGGCCTTTACAGGTCTTAGTGTGCCAATGTTCTTAAGGAAAATTTATACCGTGCAACTTTTTGCCTTTAGTACCTCCAGCTCCGGTGCGACCATTCCCGTGACTATGCGTGCCGTGCAACAACGCATGGGTGTTGATCGTTCCGTAGCTTCGTTTAGCGTCCCGTTTGGCGCGACTATAAACATGGACGGCACAGCAATGATGCAAGGGGTTGCTACGGTGTTTATAGCGAATCTCTATGGAGTAGATTTAGGTTTAGGGGGCTACCTTACAGTAGTGCTCACCGCAGTACTGGCATCAATTGGGACCGCCGCCGTGCCTTCAGTGGGATTAGTAATGCTAACTCTGGTGTTTGCTCAAGTAGGCCTGCCCGTCGAAGCTATTGGCTACATTATTGGTGTTGATAGGATAGTAGATATGACGCGAACCGCGGTTAATGTCACCGGGGATGCGATGGTAAGTACTATTGTGGCTAAAAGCGAAAACCGTATAGACTTGGATGTCTTTAATGATCCGCATGCAGGCACTGTGGAGGTAGACCTTGATGCGCAACCAGCCGCTTAATTTAGCTTGCACCGTGATTTAATCACATACTCTATGTTAATGCGGTGCTAAGAACTCGATGGAGATTGGGTCCTAGGTGCAAAAAACAGTATATTTCAGAGGTTTAATGACGCCGCAAAAACTATAACTAGGCAGCTTGCCGTCCCTAAAAACGGAATTTTTATTTACATTTATCCAACAAAGACTTCATGATTTTGCGATAATAGGTGAAAATCAGGGTATTAAGGGCCACCACATAGTAATATAGGATGTTAAAGTCGAATATAACGATTTAAAAGCCGGATACAAAAATAAAAATACGGCACGGTCAAATGAAAAAATACGCAATTATTCTTGTAATTTTATTAGCGATAGGGGTCGCGCTGGGATACCAGTTGCTTACGCAAAAGCAACAAGGGGGTAATTCTGCGTTCAACCAAACGGCGTCATCAGTGAGAAGCCTACAAACCTTAGATCGAAACCTAACTTTAGAGATGAATAGCTCTCTCTATAATCCAAATTATGACCACGAAGTGCTATTCGATCTTAATTACCAGATTAGAGAAGAATTCGATGCATTGAGAGAAAATATCACAACTAATAATGGTTTGTCTGAAGACAATGAGGAAAACCAATCTGAACTCAATCTGGCACTGACTAAATTTCAATCAAGATTTGAAGAGCGCGAAAAAGAGTTAGAACGTTATGCAGGAGTGAACTCACTAACATCCAAGAGTTTGGCTCGAATAATAGAGTTAACTAAGGCATTACAAACGGGTTTTCAAGGCGATAAAAGCATTCAAATCAATAGCTTGGTATCAAAAACCAATGCTGAAATATTTCGATTAACGCTGGATAATCGTATCGATAAATCGCAAGCAACAGATCTTGATAAACTCATTGACGACATTACTAAGTTGCAATTTGATGTCCCTCAAAATATTACGCTACCCCTAGCCAACTTTAAAGCGGCTGCGCAAACAGTGTTTAGCAACTATAAAGCAGCTAAAACCAGTTTAGAGTTTCTGAACTCAAAACCTAATCATGAAAATTTAGATGCAATTGCGCAATCTATTGCTACTCACAAAGCCGGTCCGGGATTATCAAACGCCATTCGTAATGCCCTACTCGCTTATGGCCTTTGTCTGTTGGCGACTCTATTAGTATTTGGTTGGCAACTTCAACACAACCTTAAATCATTAGAGGGTCGCGCCGAAGCCCTGAGGGTACGTGCAAAAGAAGTTGAAGTAGCCTATGAAGAACTGCAAGAATCACAGGAACAAGTAATACAATCAGAAAAAATGTCATCACTTGGCCAGATGGTCGCTGGTGTTGCGCATGAGATAAATACTCCACTTGGTTACGTTAGCAGTAACATCAATTCCCTAAAAGAGAACTTTGCGGAGCTTCGTATTGTGTTCGCCAGGCTTGACGAAATCTTGATAGCGGTTAAAGAACCGGGGCGTGAAAGTGTCAATATAACTAAACGACTAGTAAGCACGCTAAGAGCGTATAAGCGATTACGGGGGCCGGAGTTAATGCAGGAAAGTGAACAGCTCATCAAAGATGGCGATTATGGCTTGATGGAAATGTCAAAACTGGTCAAAACCCTAAAAGACTTTTCTCGCATAGACCGCCAAAGCGCTGAGCAAGTGGATGTTCATGACTGCATCAGGAGTTCCATCACTATCGCCAGCAATCATATTCGAGACAATAACGTAAAGGTAGTTGAGGAATATGCTACCTTGCCGAAAATCTCCTGTTACCCGTCGAAGCTTAATCAATTATTTCTCAATATCATTACCAATGCCTGTCAAGCAATGCAAGAAAAAGGCGGAAAATTGCTGATAACCACTGAGAGACAAGGCGATTATATAATGATTCGATGTGCCGACGAAGGTCATGGCATGGACAAAGAAACCCAACAAAAAATATTTGAACCGTTTTTTACCTCAAAAAATATAGGCGAAGGCACTGGATTAGGTATGTCCATTGCTTATAAAATAATAGAAGCTCATAGTGGTAAAATTGAGGTTGAATCGTCAGTTGGCGAGGGCACGACAATATCTGTAGCGTTGCCTATTAAAGAAAGCTAGTTAACAAAAATTCTAACGAAAAGAGCAACGGTACATGAACGAAATCGGTCTAAAAAACAGAATACTGTTTGTCGATGACGAACCACGCATAACTAGCGCCCTGCGCGCCACGTTTCGACGAGACTTTAATGTCGTAGTCGCGAACAGCGGCGCTGAAGCTCTGCGTATTTTAGAAAAACACCAAATTGATGTATTGGTTAGTGATGAACGTATGCCTGGCATGCTGGGTCATGAGTTATTGTCTAAAGTAAGCCGTATGTACCCCCAAACCATGCGTATTCTGTTGACTGGTTTTACTGACAAAAGAGCGATTATCGATTCCATTAACGATGGTGAAATCTTCCGCTTTGTTAATAAGCCCTGGCAGAATGACGAAATGCGGGCAATTCTGCATGAAGCCGCGGTCGCTTCTAAAGTACATATTCCAATCATAGAATCGGACGATATCCAGCCCATAGAAAGCCCTTCTCAAATGGAGTTCGGCGAGTCGGCATCCGTCACTAGTGGTGCAACTAGAACTGTGGCGCCGCTGCCAAGCGGTGAGCGCGCATTATTGATGGTCGATCAACACGAGAGTACCCGACTGCACATAAGACGTTTTTGTAACAAAAACAAAATCATGATTTATGGCACCAAAAATACTAAACAAGCCGTCGCGGCGGCAGTGGCTCGAGAAAAAATTGGGGTAGCCATTTTGGAATTTTCAAGTGATAACGAATCTGCGATTGAGACTATTAATGTACTTAAGAAAGTGCGACCTGATTTGGTTACGCTGGCGCTAACGGATGAACACGATGCTGAAACTGCAGTAAATCTGATCAACCAAGGTCAGGTATTTAAATATTTAGCAAAACCATTGGATGCCATTCAGTTTGAACATTCTATTCGCAATGCATTTATTCGGCATGAATTTTTAAAACAGAACAAGGTGGCTCGTCAACGCTTCTCTGTTGAAAAACCCAAAAAAGCAATATCACAAGGCCTGCAGAATTTACTTACCAAGCTGAGAATATAGTTCAAACATAGAATCGCCTTATTTCAAGATAGTTCTTTTAAGATAGTCCTTTCAAGATAGTCCTATAGTTGCTAGCGTCAGTCGTTCTTAGGTTTGTCGGATTTTATTTCACGTCGAGTGAGCGAAATCACCATCGACAATATAATCAATAAACCAAAGGTCAAGGTAATCTTAACGAACACAGACCAGGGCACGATATAAAACCAAAGATCAGCGATCGCCAGCAATACCCACACAATAAATAAGGCTAAGGTAATAATAGACGCCATTTTCATAAGATTCTCCGATTTAGTATTTTTGCCAAAATCCTTAGTTAGTCATTATTGGAAGTAAACACAAATGGCCGTTAAATATTAGTGTCAAACGTTAACGTTTTAAATAACCTGCTCGCAACTCTTCAATTTTATCACGTGTCCGAGCAGCCTGTTCGAACTCCAGATTTTCGGCATATTGATACATCTCTTTTTCTAGGTCTTTCATTAGCTTACCGAACTCTTTAGGGTCATCGCCTATATTAACAAACTCAGATGGCTCTTTGATCCGCGCTAAAACTTGCGCTGCTTCACTGGTAGCACCATCAATAATATCGCGCACCGCTTTATGTACGCTTTGCGGAACAATCCCATGTTTAATATTGTGCTTAGTCTGCTTTTCCCGCCGTCGTTCGGTTTCGTCAATCGCAACTTTCATCGAGCGAGTAATTTTGTCACCATACAAAATAGCTTTACCGTTGAGATTTCGTGCGGCCCGTCCAATGGTTTGAATTAAGGATCGGGTAGAGCGAAGGAAACCTTCTTTGTCGGCATCTAAAATCGCTACCAACGAAACTTCGGGCATATCTAAACCTTCTCTTAATAAGTTAATGCCAACGAGCACATCGAATTCACCGGCACGCAAGTCACGAATTATTTCAACCCGCTCTACGGTATCAATATCCGAATGCAGATATCGGACTTTAACGCCGGCGTCGGACAAATAGTCCGTCAAATCTTCGGACATGCGTTTAGTGAGAGTAGTAATTAACACCCGTTCATTTTTAACAACTCGCTTATTAATCTCAGACAACACATCGTCCACTTGAGTTCCAACAGGACGAACCTCGATTTGTGGATCGATTAAGCCGGTAGGTCGCACCACTTGATCGATAGTTTCTGGGTTCTGGGCAATTTCGTAATCTCCCGGAGTCGCCGATACAAACACGGCTTGCGGCATTAAATCGCGAAACTCTTCAAATTTTAGCGGGCGATTATCCATGGCCGAAGGCAAGCGAAAACCGTATTCCACCAAAGTTTCTTTACGCGATCGATCACCCTTATACATCGCACCTAATTGCGGCACCAGAACGTGACTCTCATCCAAAATCATCAGCGCATTCGGTGGCAAATAATTAATCAAGGTGGGTGGTGGTTCACCGGGCTGCGCACCCGAGAGATAACGCGAATAATTTTCAATACCGTTGCAGTAACCCAACTCCTGCATCATTTCTAGATCAAACAAAGTGCGCTGCTCCAATCGTTGCGCCTCAACCAACTTGTCCAATTCACGCAACACCTTAAGGCGATCTCGCAGTTCATGACGAATATGCTCACAAGCCTCTAATACACGTACTCTAGGAGTAACATAATGCGACTTAGGAAATATAGTCACACGTTTTAAATCCTCTTCCACCGCTCCTGTAAGTGGATCGAAGCGAGAAATTTTCTCGACATCTTCACCAAATAATTCAATCCGAATAGCATAGCGCTCGGATTCGGCAGGATAGATATCAATCACATCTCCGCGGACTCGAAACGTCGCCCTTTTAAGCTCGGTATCATTGCGCGTGTATTGCAGCTCGGCTAGACGTTTTAAAACCGCTCGTTGATCCATAATATCTCCGACACTGAGATGCAAAATCATCTCATGATAGGCACTTGGATCACCCAGCCCATATATGGCTGAGACTGTGCCGACAATAATGACATCATCACGCTCCAGAATAGCCTTGGTAGCCGACAAACGCATTTGATCAATATGTTCATTTACCGAGGCATCCTTTTCAATAAATGTGTCGGAGCTGGGCACATACGCTTCAGGCTGATAATAATCGTAGTAGGAGACAAAGTATTCCACGGCATTATGCGGAAAGAAGTCTCGCATTTCAGAATAGAGCTGTGCTGCAAGCGTTTTATTCGGTGCCATAATAATGGTCGGGCGCTGCACCGTCTGCACAACATTGGCGATGGTGAAGGTTTTGCCCGAGCCCGTTACACCCAACAAAGTTTGAAAGGCCTCACCATTGTTGATGCCACTGACCAATTTTTTGATAGCCTGTGGCTGATCTCCAGCAGGAGTGTAATCACTCACGAGTTCAAACGAGCGCTTCATAATACTAAGACTTAATTTAGGTGAAGGGGAAACAACCTCGCAGTATAGTCCGTGCAACTAAAAGTTTTTAGTAAGATTTGAATTTTTCAGAAATTTGCACTATGGTATTTGCATTGGTTCAAGGATTGAATCAAATGTAAACCAACCAAAATCAAGGAGGATTCTAATGAATTTCATCATTTCTATGCCCGTTCGCACTCGGCCCGCTTCGCCCGTTCATACCCTGCAGTTATCAAGGCATGTTCAAGGCTATAGCCTGCTTAATCTGATTGTTACTACCGCAATTACCCTATTTTTAGCCAGTATAGCTATACCGAGCTTCGCGGCGTTAATGAGTAAAACAGTGGTCGAGAATAGCTCAAGTAATCTGCAACATTCACTAGCACTGGCACGACAATACGCTGTGGTTAACCACACAATCGTGCAAGTTTGTCGCATGGCCGACGATGATCAGAGCCAATGCCATCAACAGCGGGGGTTTAATGAATCGTGGAGTCAGGGTTGGATGGTATTTGGCGATACAAACAAAAACAACGAACTAGACGATAGCGACAAAATCTTAAGCGTCACACAAAACAACACTCAAAGTCATGTGGTGTTCAACCAGCGCGGTCGGCTACGTTTTTTCCCCGATGGTACCGCTCGTAGCGCTGGCTTTTATGTGTGTGGCCGGGATAAAAAACACTATCGACACGTTGTTTTGCTGCATACAGGCCGCACCCGTACGAGCGACTCTCTAAACACTAGACAACGTGGAATTTGCAATATGAATGGTACTCAGAATTGACCAAAAACAGGCCAAAACTCAACGAAAAAACTTGACCGACCCCAGCGGAAAAAGTACGATTCGCCTTCGTTGAAAAACGTTCCCTGATAGCTCAGTTGGTAGAGCAAATGACTGTTAATCATTGGGTCGCTGGTTCGAGTCCAGCTCAGGGAGCCATTCAAGCGCATGATTTTAAAGGATTAAATCAAGAAACCCCAACACCAAATATTTTCAGAATCGTTTAACGGTGATTATGGGTAGCAAAATCATCTTGCAACGCTCTGACCGCTATTAACTGTCCGGTAATATGAACGAATATCCCCCGCTTTTAGGGAAGTAAAATATTCTACGCGTTTTTCTTTCTATCGCCGCGCAATTATCAGCTCCGCATCCAATAAATACACCATGATGCCTAATTCCTGCAATCATAGTACAGATGTCATAACGAACATCCTCTTCATTATTGTATGCTTGCATTATTTCATCTCCCTTCTTTTTTCCTTGTTCATAAGCTAGATAAAACGGACCGATGAAAAATAATATGAAACAGACAAATATAAGTGAAATTTCGGTCAACCTATCCAAATTCGTCTTTTGATAGGACATTTTTGGAGGCTCAACGTGGCAAGCCCCTAGTATTATAGATACTTAATAGCGTTACAATTAACGCAATTATAGAGGTGTCTAAAAATGAGCGCAAAACGCTATACAGAAGAATTTAAAATCGAAGCTGATTAACTATTCGGCCCCAAGGGACCGAGTAGCTTATAAAGGCGTGTGACCTAGATCT
>CAZJWW010000060.1:10514-15569 GCA_964549895.1 uncultured Gammaproteobacteria bacterium | reverse complement strand
CAACTACGATAAGCTTATGGTATTGGCATTGTAAGACGGCAATAAGGATTCTTTTGATTTCCCTAAATTGGCTAAAGCGGCAAATGCCAATTTAAGCAGCCAAGGATTCTGTAGATGATAAAGCTTACCCATTTTAACCGATGTCGCCTGTACTTCCGCGGTCCTAGCAAAGCGGTTACGTTGATACAATTTCAAAGCCCTCGCTAAATTTGGTGCTTGATCCACTTTATCTACTGAATCCAAGGCCCGTTGTAATACTCTTGCATCTTCAATGGCTAACCCAGCCCCTGCCGCCATAAATGGCAAAGTAGCATGCGCGGCATCGCCCAGTAGAGTCACACGTTTTGAACTCCAATTCGATAATGGCTTATGGTGATATAAATCCCATTGGTAACACTGATCTTTATCCATAGCGTCAATCACGGTCTGTACTATTGGGTGCCAGCCGGCAAAATCGTCCTTAAGTTGTTGCCAAGGCGCTTTACTTACCCAGGAGTGGCCACCTTCGCTTTGCGGCTGAGGCTTTTCGACTACTCCGACAAAATTTACTAATCGCTGATTACGCAAATAATAAATCACCATATGCTTTTTCTGCCCCATGAAGTTACTGGCGACTTTATCCATAAAATTAATTGGCAGACGATCAACGGACACTACCCCTCGCCAAGCAACGTTTCCGGTAAATTTGGGTGCACTAGATTGAATATTTTGCTGCTGCAGTAATTTTTTTCGTATTAGCGATTTAATTCCATCCGCACCAATCAAACAATCACCCAAAAATGCACGACCATCATCTAGGCTAACTTCTACCGCATTATCGCTTTCTTTAAAATCTGAAACACTCGCATTGGTTTCTATGGAGTTATCCTTATCCTGTTGGAATGCTCCTAATAAATTCGTGTGTAAATCAGCTCGGTGTACATGCAGATAAGGTGCCCCATAACGTCTTTCGTACGTATCGCCCCATTCGGAACCATACAATACTCTGCCAGTGATGGCATCTCGGAACTCCACCCGCTGCGGGTTCACTGACACCGCCTCAAGCTTATCCATTAAACCAAGGTAGTCCAACACGTGTACTGCATTGGCACCACATTGAAGGCCTGCACCAATCTGTTTGAAAGAACTTGATTGTTCAAATACCTTGACGCTGTGCCCGGCTTTTTGCAAACAAAGAGCAGCACTAAGACCGCCAATGCCTCCGCCTGAAATCAGTATTCTCATTTTTGGCTTTGCTTTACTTTAATGTGAATAGCTATAGATAAACAGCATGTTACCACTAAGCGGTGATAGAGGCAGGTGGTTAAATTCACTCGGGAGCTGTACCGTATAAAATTGCGTATAAGGAGCTTACCAAATCGTGCAAAGCCATTACACAATCAGTAAGTGGTAGCGCTAAACCACTTGTTAAACGGTTAATTGAGTAGGCTGCCGATGACATCGAGCAAACCAATACCTATATAGATATGTCTTTTTCTTTTTCCATGTATGATATAACAATATAATATTATGTTATTTTGGATTGAGTTTACCTAATACCACTATGAATTGATGATCTCGCATATCCACCATATAAATTTCTTGGTAGAAGACCTCGAACAATCAATTGTTCGATATGAAGCACTCTTTGGTTGCAACGCTTTTGAGATAGAAGTGCTAGGTCAACGCGCGGTTAAAACAGCGCGCACCAAACTTGGAGAAACGTGGTTTGTTCTGGTACAGCCGACGGACAATGACAGTATTCCAGCGCAACATCTAAAAAAGCATGGCGAAGGCTTTTTTCTGCTATCGCTTGGTACCGATGATCTAGACCATGCCAAGACCCAACTTGAAACATTGCTGGATCAGCCTTTTTCGACCCCAGAACGAAGTGGTTTGGAAAACTGGCGAGTGATCGACATTCGGCCTGAGCTTTTTCTAAATACTCAACTACAACTCACGCAGGATAGAGGTGAAACGAAACACAGTCATATTTAGATTAGCAGTACATATTGCTAGCAGGTTAAACCTTAACTAAAGACATTAGAGAGTACGTTATGAAAAAAATTATCTATGCAGTCAGCGTTATCATCGCTGGGTATATTGCACCACCGTTAATTACTGAAAGTAATGCTGCACTTGAAGAAATTGTCGTTACCGCACGTAAGCGATCTGAAAGCCTGCAAGATGTTCCTATTGCCATAACCGCATTCACCGAAACCAGCATTGAACAAGCCGGCATCGAACGACCCGCCGATTTCATCACATTGATTCCAAATGTCACTATTGTTGATACTGCCAACGTTGGGGATACTCAAGTTAGCATTCGCGGCATTGTTTCTACTCGAGATGCTGAGTCAACGTTTGCGTATGTCATTGATGGAGTGCTCAACACAAATCCAAATAGCTTTAACGAAGAATTATTGGATATTCAACAAATCGAAGTATTAAAAGGTCCACAAGGTGCTCTCTATGGTCGTAATGCTGTGGCAGGTGCCATTCTAGTAACCACCAAAAAGCCTGGCGATGAACTAGAGGCTAAAATTAAAGTTGGAGCCGGTTCGCAAGGTTCCGCTAAATATTCAGCGCTGGTGTCAGGCCCACTAAGCGATACGGTCAAGGGCAGTATTAGTTTTAGCCACAGAGAACGAGACGGTTTCTTTGAGAATATTTTCACCGGCCAAGACGACACCGTCGATTTTCTTGACGACGATACAGCACGACTGAGATTGCTGTGGGATGTTAATGAGAATGTATCGCTAGACTTCAAAGCCGGCAGATCAGAAGTAAGTTCCGGTGCGATAAATTTTAATGCTGCTTTCGCTATCCCTGCTTTCGTTGATATTTTTGGCACACAAGCATTTAACTCAAATGTGAATGAATTAGAATTCCGATATACCAATAATGTTCCCTCGCAAAACGAGCAGGAAACCACTGACCTTTCGTTAAAACTTGACTATAAAACATCTTACGGCGACTTATCTGCAAACTTAACTTATAACGACCTAGATGAATTTCTACTTGCCGATGGCACCAGCGCAACATTCTTTGGTTATGAGTTACCCCCTCAATGTCAGGCAGATCGAGCCACACTCAATAGTTTTACTCGGCCTGACCTATTCGGCGTACCATTCGAACCGTTTGGGGTCTTGCCGCCTGGTCCCGGCACTGATTTTGCTGGTGTGGTGGGGCCGTTTACCCCGACTTCTTGTGACGGTTTTCAATATCAAGAGCGAAACCAAGAAGATTTTAGCGCAGAAGTTCGCTTCACTTCTAATCAAGATCACTCATTGCGCTGGCTCGCGGGTGCGTATGCCACACAAATTGAACGCCAGGTCGTGGTCGCTTACGGAGCCGATCAAGGTTTAGGTTTTGAACTACAACCGTTTGTTCCAGCAACTGGTTTAAACCCAACTGATCTGTTATTTAACGATGAATTCAATACTGATGTATTCGCGGTTTTTGGCCAGATCGAATACGACATCAATGACAAACTGGAACTCGCGGTAGCACTGCGTTATGACCGCGAAGACCGCGATGTCGACAATCTTGTTCCCAATGTTAATGCTTCAGGATTAAATATTAACTTGCAAGGTCCAATCAACCCAGCATTTGTGAATAATCCCAACGGCATTCCGAGTCGGTCTGCAACATTTGACCAATTACAACCTAAAATCACCCTGAGCTGGCAACCAAATGACAATACTAACCTCTACGCCAGTTATGGTATTGGTTTTCGTAGTGGTGGTTTTAATTCGCAGGGTAGCCAAGATTTAATTAACTCCTTCTTCAACGTTGGCTTTGGAGGGTTGGGTGAAGCCGTAGATGCACAGCTCACCGTTACAGATGAATACGAACAGGAAGAGTCCACCAACGTTGAAGTCGGTCTAAAAACTACTTTTCTCGATCAACGGTTACAGTTTAATGCATCGATTTTCAACACCGATGTCGACGACAACCAGTTTTTTGAATTCTATACCGGCCCGTTTGGTTTACTGCGCGTGGTCACAACCATAGAAGAGATTCAAATACGAGGTTTTGAAGCTGACTTCAGTTATCAAGCAAGTGATGCCGTCACTTTATTTGGAGGTATTGGTTTACTCGACTCTGAAATTCAACAAAATAATAATCGGCCTCTTTCCGTCGGCAACGATGTACCGCAAGCACCAAATAGTTCTTTTAATTTAGGTGCATCAATTGAGATGCCAATTAGCACTAAGGTTGGCTTTTTTGCCCGCGCGGATTGGCAATATGTGGGCGACACGCAGTTTCATACCTTACAAGGCGAGCAAACTCCTACTATTTTTCAGGCCTTTTTTGGTCCCGGTTTGTTGCAAGATTTCACCAACTCCGAACGTGATTCCTTTAATACCTTGAACATACGATTAGGTTTCGCTTCAGACAATTGGAGCGTAACTGCTTGGGGTCGAAACATCACCGATGAACAGTACTTAGAAGAAGTAATACCGACGCCAGAATTCGGTGGTAGCTTTAATGCTGAGGCTGGTGGCGACAGCTATGGCGTGGAAGTGTCTTACTCATTCTAATGCGGCTTTTCAGTAGCCAAAACATCCATTAATATGAGGCTCGTCGACTAACCTTGAATAAACTCTCGGCTAGCATCCAACAACCATAGCCCGAGATAATCAGCAAAGCTGCGGCGAATAATTACTCGATAGTTGGGTGCTTCGCTATTGTGGTAAATCGCAACTCCAGTCTTACCGAGTAAGGTTTGAACGCACTGACCGACACCAAACACAGATGAATGAAAATCGATAGTTGAGCCCTTACGCAATAGTTCCGCAGCTGCGGAACCGCTGATGTCCACGGCGGTGTAGCCGCCCGTGACATCGGTCGCGGCGGCGAATAAATCACCAAACTCTTTGCGTAAGGCGCTAATTAATTTTGTTTCATGGCCTGAGGGTGTTAGCACCAACCACTCATCTGGGCCAAACCATAACACCGTGAAGTTATTATGAGTGACGAAAGTATTATTTGCCTCAGGAAGCACTCCACCGAGCACCCCCTCTACCGCCGAAACAAAAGCCGCGCTATCAGTTCGCCCGCGAATATTAA
>CAZJWW010000060.1:0-10504 GCA_964549895.1 uncultured Gammaproteobacteria bacterium | reverse complement strand
AGCAAGGGTACTTCGTTAATGCTTAAAACATTAACTGCATTACTGTTTTCCTCCTCATTGCTTTTAGCTGCATTGACGGACTGAAGATCAATCTGTATCAGCGGACCTTCTTGATAAGAATGTTGATTTACATCAGCCATCTTGACGCTCTCCTTTTGGGTCGTAAAACACGCTACTACCAATCGTTGCTGGAATAAATCGACCATCAGTAAGGGCAATATAAACTGTTTCGCCATGACGTTGATGCCCGCCTTTTACCAAAGCCATGGCAATCGAACGTTGCAGGCATGCACTATAATAACTAGACGTAACGTGTCCTT
Source organism: uncultured Gammaproteobacteria bacterium (assembly GCA_964549895.1). Taxonomy (GTDB): domain Bacteria; phylum Pseudomonadota; class Gammaproteobacteria; order Arenicellales; family Arenicellaceae; genus Arenicella. The sequence goes on along the minus strand of CAZJWW010000060.1, from coordinate 10,184 downwards.
GCATAGCTAACGGGATAGCTTCACTCGCTTCATTAACTATTTGGCCGCCTTCTGGTAGTACTTCTTTAGGGTCTTCAGTTAGTAAACCAACCAATTCTTTACGCCCATCGCGCACACAATCGGCGCGCTCTAATGAGCGTCTACCAAGGTAGTCTTTGTTTTTAGACATAATCCAATTCATGCCTAAATCAATCGGCGTGACCGAACCATCGGTATCTTGCCCCACTATCACATAGCCTTTTTCGGCACGCAATACATGCATGGTTTCAGTGCCGTAAGGTGTAATGTCGTATTCAACACCAGCACTCATCAACTGCTCCCATACAAAGCGCCCATAGTTAGCCATTACATTGATTTCGTAGGCTAACTCGCCAGAAAAACTAATGCGATTAACGCGCACGACGATGCCGTCAATAGTGCCCTTGCGTGAACTCATAAACGGAAAGAATTCATTATCAAAATCAATACCTTTAATGACGGATGACACTACCTTGCGACTATTGGGACCCACTACCGCAGCGGTCGCCCAATGATCGGTCACAGATGTCATAAAGACTTCCATCTGCGGCCATTCAGTTTGATGCCAATGCTCCATCCAGCCGAGAACTTCCGCGGCGCCACCGGTGGTGGTGTGCATAAAATAGCGATTTTCATCTAGGCGAATAGTCACACCATCGTCTTTAACCATGCCGTCTTCACCTAGCATGAAGCCGTAGCGCGCACGATCAATGCCGAGTTTCTTCCAAGCGTTGGTGTAAATCAAATTTAAAAAGTCGCCCGCGTCCTTACCAACAATTTCAATCTTACCTAAGGTTGATGCGTCCATAATACCGACACTGGCACGCACGGCTAAACATTCTCTATTTACGGCGGCATGAATATCTTCGCCTTGTTTAGGGTAATACCAAGGGCGTTTCCATTGGCCAACATTTTCAAATAAGGCTCCTTGTTGTTCGTGCCAACCATGAATCGCGGTTTTACGAATAGGGTCGAATAAGCTGCCATTAATTTCGGGGCCAGCAATCGCACCAAACGTTACGGGCGTATAGTTGGGTCGAAAAGTTGTAGTTCCCGTACTGGGAATATCCTGCCCCAATGCTTCGGCTAAAATGGCCATGCCAACGATATTACCAATTTTGCCTTGATCGGTGCCAAAACCAAGCGCCGTATATCGTTTTACATGTTCGATGGATTTAAAACCTTCGCGAGCGGCCAAATAGATATCGGCAACACCAACATCATTCTGGGGATCAATAAATTGTTTGGGACCACGCCATGGTTTCTGCTCATCTTCGCTGGGTACGCGCCACAATACTTCCATAGGCTCAATAGTCACATCATCAACGGCAGGAATTTCAATAGAGTCAGCAGACAATCCCGCAGACTTAGCGGCGGCGATACCTGCTTCAGCGCCCTGCGTTAAACAATCTTGTAGTTCAAAACTCGCGTTCGCAGCGCCAACAGAAATCTGTGGCTGCACAATAATGTTTGGCTCAAAACAAAGTTTGTCTTCGTTCCATTTCACTTTGCCACCGGATTGCGCGAGCAAATGAATAGCTGGGTTCCAACCACCCGAGCTGGCAATTAAATCACAATCAATGATTTGTGAATCACCTTGCCCACTATTATCTGAACTGCCTCTGCTCTTTATCTCAGCACCACTGACTCTGGAACCGCCTTTGACATTCACCACCATGCTGCCGGTTAAAACTTTTACGCCCGCTGATCGTACCTGCTCAAGCATAGAACCAGTTGATTCGCGTCGATAATCAACTACGGTGGTTTCAATGTTCGCTTTGCTTAAACTTAGTGCTGTTTGGTAGGCGCTGTCATTATTGGTGAAGACCACAGCCTTTTCTGCCAAATTAACCGCATAGCGATTTAGATAACTTGATACAGCCGATGCCAACATCACTCCGGGCCTATCATTATTGCCAAAAATAATCGGTCGCTCGTGGGCTCCGGTCGCTAACACTACCTCCTTGGCGCGAACTCGCCATACTTTTTCACGCGCGGGAGTGAAACCATTGATGCTGCGATCTTTTAATGCAACATGATCAAGCAGTCGTTCTGCAATGGTCGTGAAATTGCCATCGTGATAACCAAAAACCGTGCTGCGTTTGAGCAGACGAACATCGGGCATTGACTCCAGCTCTGCAACTACGTGAGCCACCCACTCCATCGCGGGACTACCATCTATATTTTCAATATCGGCTAATAAGCGACCGCCAAATTCCGCCTGTTCGTCAGCTAGTAAAACTCGGGCACCGGCTCGTCCAGCTGCCAATGCGGCCATTAAGCCAGCTGGGCCAGCGCCTACGACTAACACATCACAATGCTCATTGGTTTTTTCGTAATGATCGGGGTCTATTTCTTTCGGCGACTCTCCAAGACCAGAAGCTTTACGAATTAGGTGTTCGTAAAACATCCAAAACTTAGCCGGCCACATAAACGTTTTATAATAAAAACCAGCGGGTAACATACGCGAAAATAAACCAAAAAATGACATCACATCAAAATTGACGCTGGGCCATGCATTGGTACTTTTGACAACCATACCGTCGTAGAGTTCGGCTTGTGTACCACGCACATTGGGTATGGTGCCGGCACCAGTTTCAATTTGAAACAAGGCGTTCGGTTCTTCAGCACCATCACCAATAATGCCGCGCGGGCGATGATATTTCCAACTACGCCCGATCACACTAAGGCCATTAGCTAATAGCGCCGAGGCTATAGTGTCGCCTTGAAACGCGGAATAATTCTTACCGTTAAAGTTAAAGCTAATAGGTTTACTGCGATCAATGCGCCCACCAGCCAGCCGAAGCTTTAGCAACTTCATTTAGGGCCTCCGACGGGTTTAGCAGGGCCCCCAACGGAGTTTGGAGAGCCATCAGCGGATATTGAAGAGCCTCCAGCGGATACTGAAAAGCCTTCAATCTGAGGTTGTTCTTCCCCCACTTTATAAACGGCATGGATTTTATAGGTCACCGTATCACGCACCACATAAAACCATTTACGACAACCATAGGCATGCAACCATTGCTCTCTAAATAAACCTTTGGTGTTGGTGCGGTGGAATAAATAGTCGGCCCATTGCTCATCACTTAAAGCATCGGGGTCAACTGGGCGGACAATATGGGCCTCACCTCCGTAGGAAAACTCGCTCTCGTCGCGTAGACCACACCACGGGCATGAAATTTCTAACATAGTTTCTTACTCATTATTCTTATCGGCATTCTTACTAAGCTATGCAAATTAGTGGGCGACGCCAGCAGCGCCATGCTCATCAATGAGTGCGCCTGTGACAAAACGCTCTAACGAAAAGGCCGCGTTTAATTTGTGGGGTTCATCATTGGCGACGGTATGCGCGAATACCCAACCCGAACCCGGCGTTGCTTTAAAGCCACCCGTACCCCAGCCGCAATTGAAGTACAAACCCTTAACTGGGGTTTTACTGATAATCGGACAAGCGTCTGGGCAGGTATCAACAATACCCCCCCATTGCCGATTCATGCGCACACGGCTAAAAATTGGGAATAACTCGAGAATCGCACTCATGGTGTGTTCGATTGTGGTAAAGCCACCACGCTGACCGTAGCCATTGTAACTATCAATTCCAGCACCAATCACTATATCGCCTTTGTCCGATTGGCTTGCATAACCGTGCACCGCATTGGACATCACCACCGTATCCAAAATTGGCTTGATCGGCTCCGATACGTAGGCTTGTAAGGGGTGACTTTCAATGGGCATACGGATATCCGCCATCTCGGCAATAACACTGGAATGACCGGCCACCACCACACCAATTTTAGGTGTTTCGATATACCCTTTAGCCGTCTCTAAGCCAATTACTTGTTCGCCATCGCGACGAATAGCCGTTACTTCACAATTTTGAATAATATCCACGCCCAAGGCATCAGCACCGCGCGCGAAACCCCATGCTACAGCATCATGCCTAGCCGTGCCTGCGCGCGGTTGATAAGATGCACCCAGCACCGGGTAACGGCAGTCAGGTGAGGTATTTAAAATCGGAATTTGTTCTGCTAATTGCTCGGTATTAAGCACCACGCCATCAATGCCATTAAGTCGATTGGCATTAACACGTCGATTGATATCGCGCATGTCTTGTAAATTGTGCCCGAGATTATAAACACCACGCTGGCTGAACATGACGTTGTAATTTAAGTCCTGACTTAAGCCTTCCCAAAGTTGCATGGCTTTTTCATACAAATTCGCAGCCTCATCCCATAAATAATTAGATCTCACGATAGTGGTATTGCGCCCAGTATTGCCACCGCCTATCCAGCCTTTTTCAAGCACAGCAATATTGCGCATGCCATGTTCTTTCGCCATGTAATATGCCGATGCAAGACCGTGCCCACCACCGCCTACGATAACCGCATCATAAGACTTTTTCGGTTCTGGGCTACGCCAAGCTTTCTCCCAATTCTCATGGTAATTAAGCGAGTTACGCGCCAGAGAAAATATTGAATACTTCTTCATAGATTTTCTTCAAATAGTAGACTTTTAATATTAGCTTCTAAATACTAGATTTTAACTAATTAGACTCTTAGCATTCTATGACGCTAACCGCCAAACCACCTAATGATGTTTCTTTATATTTTGTTTGCATATCAGCGCCAGTATCACGCATTGTCTGAATTACTTTGTCTAGTGATACCAAATGTGTACCATTTCCGCGAATCGCCAGCCGTGACGCATTGATTGCTTTAATGGAGGCCATGGCATTGCGCTCAATACAAGGTACCTGTACCAAACCTCCGATCGGATCACAGGTTAAACCAAGATTGTGTTCCATAGCAATCTCTGCGGCATTCTCAACTTGCTCTGGTGATGCTCCAGACACTTCTGCCAAACCAGCCGCCGCCATCGAACAAGCGGAACCGACCTCCCCCTGACAGCCGACCTCAGCACCTGATATCGACGCGTTCTTTTTAAACAACATACCGATACCGCCAGCCGTTAATAAAAATCGGACAATGCCATTCTCATCCGCGCCCGGCACAAAACGATCATAGTAATGCATGATCGCTGGAATTATTCCCGCTGCGCCATTAGTCGGAGCAGTCACTACTTTACCACCTGCGGCGTTTTCTTCGTTCACGGCCAATGCATATAAATTAACCCAATCCATAACGCTCAAAGGGTCACTTAAATTGGCCTCGGGCCGACTGCATAAACTCTCAAATAAATCGGCAGCACGTCGTTTTACCCCTAAGCCACCAGGCAAAGTGCCCGTTTGTTCACAACCGCGAGCTACACAATTGCGCATGGCTTCCCAAATCTTTAATAAGCCATCGCGAATTTCTTCTTCACTACGCCAGGCTTTTTCATTCTCTAACATTAGATCACTGATCGACAATTTGTGTTCTTCGCACAAACTAAGTAACTCGGCAGCGGAGTTAAATGGGTATGGTTGCGGCGGCAGATCATCGACCATTTCAGGCTCGAGCATTTCGGCTTCGGACATGACGAAACCACCACCGATAGAAAAGTAGGTGTTACTTTGCAGTTGTTCACCATTACCACTAAATGCACTATACGTCATGCCATTGGAATGCAACTCTAAGGTTTTACCTAAATGCAAAGTTAGGTCCAACGAGGGGTCGAACTGAATGTTTTTTTCACCCCCTAATGACAATTGCTTGTGAGCATTGATTTGTCCAATACGGATGGGCACCTGATCTGGATCGATGGTTTCAGCATTGGCAGATTCTAAGCCCAGCAATACCGCGATATCGCTACCATGCCCTCTACCGGTTGCGCCCAAAGACCCGAATAACTCAACCGAGACCTTTTCCACGGCATCTAAACCGACATTATCGGCTAACGATGCGACAAAGCGGTTGGCAGCTCGCATAGGCCCAATGGTATGCGAGCTGGAGGGCCCAATACCAATGGTAAACATATCAAAAACGCTGAGATTCATAAGCGGCTCACAAGAATCGGTCACTCAATAAATAAGCGGCCAAAATAATACCACGAAGGATAAATCCGACGCCCAATTTAGACTGATTCAATCACGACACTTTTGCGCTAATTTACGACCCAAAATAGCGATATTTGAGCCGTATTATGACTTCATGGACGGCTTAGAACTTGTCCCTTTGAAATTGCCGTTCAGCACGAGGCGAGATGCCAAACATCTCTCGATAGGATTTACTAAAATGCGAGGCAGATACAAAGCCGCAGGCAAGCCCAATATCGGATACTGAACCCGCGGTTTGCAATAATAATTGGCGCGCCTTTTTAAGCCTAAGATCGAGATAGTACCTGCGTGGAACGCAGCCCAAGTACTTTTTAAAAAGACGTTCTAGCTGACGACGCGAGATGCCCACCAAGGATGCTAAATCGTCTAAATTTATCAACTCTTCAAGATTAGATTCCATCAATTCAACCGCCTCAGTAAGCTTCGGTTGGTTGGCACCAATAAGCAGTTTTAGTGGCACTCGCTGCTTATCATATGCGCCGCGCATGCGGTCACACATAAACTGTTCTGAAATCGACGCTGCAAGCTCCTTACCGTGCTCCTTTTTGACCAGATGCAGCATCATATCCAATGGTGCGGAACCGCCTGATGTGGTGTAACGATCTCTATCCAATTCGAATAATTCCTCGGTTACCATCACATTCGGCCAGATCTCACGCAGGCTAGCGATATTCTCCCAATGGATAGTGCATCGATAGCCGTCAAGCAAACCAGCCCTAGCCAATAAATGCGAACCAGTACAAATACCGCCCAACACCATATTCGTTTTACTAAAACGATTTAAGTGAAAACCCAACGTTTCGTCCCAGTGACGATCTACACGTAAGCCACTACAAACCATCAATGCAGTTAAATCGGCAATATCGTTAATATCACCATCTGGGGTTACGCTAATTTTATTACTGGCGGCGACAGCCGTACCGTCCAATGTATATATTGGCCATTCGTATAATTTCTCTTGTCTAAGTTGATTGGCCATACGCAACACTTCAATTGCCGAACTAAAAGCAATCATAGAGAACTCAGGCATCAGCAAAAAACCATATCGTGTCGGCTTAGAGCTAATAGCTGGCGGTTTCGAGTTAGTATCGTTTACGGAATTATTCATAATTACGGCTAATGTAGCTCAGGTTCGTGCTTTTGACGAATAATTATTTGCAAAGCCCATTATAAGATTAGACAATCATGGGAATATACTCTGCATCAACATGGAGCTTTAATGAGCAATACGTCCGTTAATTTAGACCCAAGTCAACTGCTAACAGCGATATCGCTAAATTTAGATAGTCAGTTTTATGCGGCCAGCAGAGACCACTCAAAGCGTTTGTATTCTGATATCGCAGGCGGCGAAACAATGCCGTTTTTGCAGTTGAATACCAAGCGTAGTGGTGACATAAATTGCAATTTACAATTGGACTCCACGCAATACACGGGCAAGCTTAGCTTTAGCAAATTTCGCAAAGCGATGGCGGTTATGCTGCTGGGGATTAAGACCCGGATTGATGAAAACCAACCTTTGAATATGCTGACCAGCGAACAAGGAGATATTATGTTTAATATTCCTGGGGTTATACAAAATAAGGACGGTACTAATGTGATGGTCTGTGGGCTGCGCCAGATGCAACCAGGATTGATGACGATTAGACTAATGTTTTTAGACCCTGTTCAGTATCAAGCAGAAGCTCAAAGGGTTGCCGTTAAAGTCGATACTGATAAGTAGACGCTGACTAAGCCCACATAATAATTCAACACAAGACATAGCATGAGTAAACCTTTCTACGATCAGAGCAGCACCCTAGATAAACAACAAAGCTATGTTAATGGTGCCTACCTCGCTAATCAAAGCGGGGATACCTTTGACACTCGCTATCCAGGCGATGGCCATGTTATTTGCCAAATTGAAACGGCGGGTCAAGCTGAAATTGACGCGGCTGTAGCAGCCGCAAAAAATTCCTTTGCAGCGTGGGCAGCAACACCAGCAGCCGAGCGTGGCGATATTATTCGCCGAGCTGCCGCCCTATTACGCGAACGAAATCAAGAGCTTGCAGAGCTAGAAACCTTGGATACCGGCAAAGCTATTGGTGAAACCGCCACGGTGGACATCATTTCTGGCGCCGAAGTAATGGAATATTACGCTGGCGTAGCACAATCTATTCACGGCCAACATATAGACCTGCCACCCGACGCATTTGCCATGCTGCGTCGCGAACCTATTGGCGTATGTGCCGGCATCGGTGCATGGAACTACCCAATACAAATAGCCATGTGGAAATCTGGCCCAGCGCTGGCCTGCGGTAATACTATGGTGTTTAAACCCGCGGAACAAACACCAATAACTGCATTAAAGTTGGCCGAAATATATACCGAAGCGGGTCTACCAGATGGCGTTTTTAATGTTGTGCAAGGCGCGCGCGAGACGGGTTCAGCCCTAATCAGTCATCCAGATGTCGCCAAGGTAACTCTGACCGGCTCGGTCGAAACTGGCAAAGTAGTGATGGCACATTCGGCACAAGATCTTAAAAAAGTGACGCTTGAGCTTGGTGGCAAATCACCGGTGATTATTTTTGACGATGCTGATTTAGAAAACGCCATCAATGGCGCACTTGGTGCAAACTTTTTCTCTACAGGACAAGTTTGCTCTAATGGCACACGCATATTCGTACAACAGGGTTTGTACGACAAATTTATTAAAAAAGTAGCTGAGCGTACGCAAAGCATTAAGATTGGCAATCCTTTCGAAGCTGACACGCAAATGGGCCCCTTGGTGTCTGAAGAACACTATAAAAAAGTCAGCTCGTTTATGGCACTCGCGAAAAAAAGTAAAGCTAGGCATGTCTGCGGTGGTGACCTACCTCAAGACAAGGGTCTCAAAGACGGCTTTTATGTCACCCCTGCTATTTTTGCCGATTGCGACGATGATATGAAATTTGTGCAAGAAGAAGTATTCGGCCCGTTGATGTCCGTGATGTCATTCAAAACAGAAGACGAAGTACTTGAACGCGCCAATAGCACTCATTTTGGCTTATCGGGTGCGGTGTTTACGCAAGACTTTAGCCGTGCACACCGAGTGGCAAATAAAATTCAAGCGGGCATGGTATGGATTAACGAATACAACATCACGCCGGCAGAAATCCCCTTCGGTGGTTATAAACAATCAGGCATAGGTCGAGAGAATGGCCTACAGGCAATTGAATATTACACACAACTAAAAACCATCTACGCCAATCTGGGTGATATTCCTGCTCCCTACTAATCGCTCAAAACTCATAATTGAAAACCGTTATATTTGATGTAGATGGAACTTTGATTCAATCTTTCGAGTTTGACGAAACTTATTATCTTGAAGCCACCAAGGAAGTCTTAGCAGTTGATCTAAACACAGACTGGGAAAGTTATACGCATGTGACTGATACTGGCTTACTGATGGAGCATTTAGAAAAGCAAAATTCAACTAGCTCGATAGACGACATCGAACCCAAAGTTAAAAAGATATTTATCGAAAAAATCCGTAACCATTTAGAACGAGAACCAGCAGAGCCAGTACCTGGAGCGCTAGATTTTTTTCATAAGCTAAAAACGGATCCTTGTATAGCACTTGGAATTGCCACTGGTGGCTGGGGCGAAACCGCAATACTCAAACTAGAATCGGCTGGCTTCGATATTAGCGGTGTTCCATTAGCTTCATCAAATGATCACTATGCTCGCATTGAGATTATGCAAAATGCCAATAACCAAATAAAGCAAATCACCAAAACAGAATCCGGTACTCCAAACTATTTTGGTGATGCTGAGTGGGATAAGCGTGCATGTCACGAGCTTGGTTATAACTTTATTTTGGTCGGCAATAGAACAACGCATCAAAACTGTATCGCTGATTTTAGCGACCCTGAATTTGCTAAGAGCTATATCTGTTGAAAACAATAGGGTCATAAAATTATGAGCAGGAATATTTGTGTTCTCATAGCTACGCTCCTTTTAACATTGAGCTTCATCTATGATTTTATAGACTTAAATTTTTTGGAACCGAATAACAGAGAGAAACAAGCTGATAGACTGATAATCATATTTGGTTTGACAATACTTTTTATAAAATCGCTGCTTCTGATTCTCACGTATAAGTCCATTAAAGCTGCTGAAAATACTCTAGTGGTTTTTCTTTTGCTATCAAATG
>CAZJWW010000059.1:7829-15600 GCA_964549895.1 uncultured Gammaproteobacteria bacterium | reverse complement strand
CTCGATGATGCAGTGGGTGAGGCATTTGATAAAACCGCAAAAATTTTAGGTCTGGCTTATCCAGGTGGCCCAGCTATCGCAAAGGCGGCCGAAAACGGCGATGCTAGCCGCTTTAATTTCCCGCGACCTATGACCGACCGACCGGGTATGGATTTTAGTTACAGCGGTTTAAAGACATCTGCACTTAATACCGCTGATAAAAACGAACTTGATCCACAAACTGTGTCGGATATAGCCTGCGCCTTTCAAGAAGCGGCCGTAGATACCTTAGTAATTAAAAGCCGCCGTGCTTTGCAAGCCGCAGGCTGTGAACGCTTAGTGGTTGCAGGTGGGGTGGGCGCTAATCTGCATTTGCGAGAGCAGCTAGGCGTTATGGCCGATGAAGAAAACCATCAAGTTTATTATCCGCGGATCGAATTTTGTACCGATAACGGCGCCATGATTGCGCTAGCTGGGTCCTATAGAATGCATCAAGCCACTGGCGATTTAGCGTTTCAAGTTAAGCCAAGATGGTCACTTGAAGAGCTGCCAGCGCTTTAGCTATTTCAAGAAAGCGATTTGAATAACAACCACATTAGTATTGTTTATTGTCTGGGGCTGATATCGTTTAGCTTACCTTTATGGGCGACGAATTCTGACCCTATTTTTGTGAAAAATAGCCTGCCCTTTATGGAAGGTTTAGGTTTACCGGCACCCAAAAAGTCCTCTATAAATGCGGCTGGGGTTTGGTCGATCAGGGCATTGGGCAGTGTGCAATCCTTTGCTAATGTTGAATCAAATGGGGCTGAATCATTTACACTCGATGGCGAAGTACATAAGTTGGGTGCCGCGATAGAGTGGGGGTTTGCGCCGCGTTGGCAAGCTAGTGCCAATATAGAGGGCATTAACAACACCGCAGGCAGTCTCGACCGACTTATTGATCGTTGGCACGATACCTTTGGTTTGCCTGAGGGAGATCGACCAATATTAGGGCAGGACCAGCTGTTGTTTCAATTTGATAGCGGTTTGCCGGATGGTGTAAACGAACTGAGCGAGTCGACATCTGGATTTGCCGACGTAGAAATCGGTTTAAGCTATCAATGGTTGAATACGAGTCGCCTGAATATCGCAGCGCATTTTGCAGCAAACATTCCCACCGGTAATGCCAATGAGTTAACAGGCTCAGAAGACGTGGATTTAAGCTTGTCTCTTGCAGCAAGTTCAAAACGCCTTTTGGGTATTAATTGGCATGCAAATTTAGGGCTATTGGCCATTGGTGATGATCAAGTCTTTGGCCTCGCCACCGAATCGGTAACTTGGTTTAGTTCCGCTGGACTGCACTGGCAACCCAGTGAGCGTTGGGGATGGAGTGCGCAATTAGATGGTCGTGGCGCGGTATTAGAAAGTGCTTTTCAGGAGCTCAGCGATGTGGCGTTTCAAATAGCGATTGGCAGCAAGTATTCTTTTCGGGGCTCTGATAGAACCGTAGAAATCTATTTTACTGAAGATATTTCAGTTAACCGTGCGGCTGATTTTGGTATTGGCGTGAATTTTAGTTTTGCGCTCTAAGTTCGAATCTAGTCTTTAGTCTTTTCGCCAATTTTTCTTTCCTTGCCGGCGCGCAGGTTGTCTATATTTTCACGATGGCGTAGAAACAAAAATGCCACGATCATAAAAACCGCACCGATAAGCTGTAGTTGATGGCTCTGGTTAAATATTGCGAAACTCGCTAATCCTGTCGCACCACTGGCGATCAGTGCCGATAGAGACGAATAGCGCGTGATCGCGGCGACTGACAACCATACCAATGCAAAAACGGCAATCAACTTCCAACTTAATGCGCTAAACACACCAATTGCGGTCGCCACGCCTTTGCCACCCTTAAAACCAAAAAACAACGGATATAAATGACCCATAAATGCGGCTATACAAACTAACGCGACAACCGCCGTGGGTGCGCTGTAGTGCTGCGCTAGTACTACTGGAACGAAACCCTTTAGTACATCGCCAATTAAGGTGAGCGCAGCGGCGGCTTTATTGCCAGAGCGCAATACGTTGGTTGCACCCGGGTTCTTACTGCCCTGCTCTCTTGGATCGGCTAAACCGAACAATTTAGAGATGATGATAGCGCTCGAGATAGAGCCTATTAAGTACCCAAAAACGGGCCATAAAATGAATTCAAGAATTGGCATGGCGCTTATTGTATTGATGTTTTGCGTAGTTTACTGATGTTTTAAGTTGAGTGTTGATATTTTAATAAGAGGTCAAATCTTACTGTGTTACATTTACATCTAGACTATTTTTATCGAGATTATTTTCATCAAGATGATTGGCGAGGCGATATTTAAATAATGTTGGACACAATTTTTATCCATGGCATACAAGTTGAGTGTGTGATTGGTGTTTGGAAGTGGGAGAAAGCCATTAATCAAACGCTTGTCATAGATATTGATTTAGCGGCCGACGTAAAAGTTGCTGCCGCCAGTGATGACTTAAATGATACGTTGGATTATCAAAAAATTGCTGATCGAGTACGAGCGTATGCCAAAGACAATCAATTTGATTTAATCGAAACCTTGATCGAACGATTGGCTGAAGTAATTTTAGATGAATTTAATGCCAGCTGGGTACGAATCAAGTTAGATAAAGGCGCGGCCGTGAAACACGTAAAACAGGTGGGTGTTGTAATTGAAAGAGGGTCGCGCGGTACAAATTGAGAACTCTTCAAGACAAACTCGCTATTATAAGCTCTCTATTTAAAGGAAGGATTAGGATTTAATGAACATAGCCAGTGAACCATTTATAGATATACGGTCGTTATCGAAAAAGTACGGTAAAAAAACTGTGCTAAGCGACGTAAATTTGACGATCGGACAGGGAGAGATTGTCGGTTTGATTGGGCCTAACGGCGCTGGCAAATCTACCTTATTAAAGGCGATTATGGGCTTGATTAGCTATTCAGGAGATTTGTCGATTTTTGGTCATGATCCTTTCAAAAAGCGCACAGAATTATTACAGAACATGAGTTATATAGCCGACGTTGCGTCACTACCTGGCTGGATGAAAGTTAAGCACCTGCTGAGTTTTGTTGCCGATACACATTCCAAGTTCGACCTAAACCACGCCACAGAATTGTTAACCGAGACTCCAATTGAATTAAATCAAACCATAGAGACCTTGTCTAAAGGCATGAAGACGCGACTGCATTTAGCGATAATTTTAAGCATTAATACCGACTTATTAGTATTAGACGAACCTACACTTGGCTTAGACGTAATGGTGCGCCGCGACTTTCAAGACCGGTTAGTAAAAGATTATTACAACCAGCAACGCAGCATTTTAATTACCACTCACCAGATCGACGAAGTAGAGAGCATTTTAACGCGCGTTCTTTTTATTAAGGAGGGTCGCATCACTATGGATTTACATAAGGCTGATTTGAAAACCCGTTATAGCAAATTGATAGTGACACAAAATGTTGTCTTTGCAGATAAAGCCACGCAACCGATTTATCAGCGTAGCTTGCCAGATCATACAGAAATGATTTTTAAAGATGTCGATCCTAGCAGCTTGAGTGAGTATGGCGATATTGTTAGTCCAAGTTTGGAAGATCTATTTGTAGCCACCAACACTTAATTGCGTATATTGAGACAGCACGATATGAAAACACTGCAAGCATTACTGCGACGCGAAATATCAGAGCATAAAAATCTTTGGCGCGTGCCCTTGGTATTAGTAGGCATCGCACTGCTTTTTAAGCTTTCCTTGTTGGTGGGCAATTTTTCGATGAATGTCGAATTACCATCGCAGCTTGAACTGGATAACACTATCGATTCAGCCCTGGACACTGTGATTGCGAAGGCCCTAAATGTTATGAACACTATTATTATGTGGGTGATGTTCATCGTAGCGATATTCTATGCACTGGCGTGTTTGTTCACCGAGCGTCAAGATCAAAGTGTGTTGTTTTGGCGCTCCTTGCCAATTTCTGACCGACTCACAGTGGCCTCTAAATTAATCATTGCTTTGATTGTAATCCCTTTGACCATCGTTGCGACGCAAGCCGTGGTGGCAGTCATTTTTTTTGGACTAGATAGCTTTGAATATTTAGCCGTTTACTACGGACAATCCATTGCGCTATTGATGAAATTGATTTTGTGGTCGTTATTGCCAGTTGTGGCTTGGTGCGCATTGTGCTCAGAAGTCGCCAAAAAAAATCCTTTCTTGCTAGCTGTTATCGCGCCAATATTAGTGATATTGGTTGATAAACTGTTTTTAAACGGCATGCTCAGCCAAACGTTTATTATAAATAGGCTAACCGATGTTAGTGATTTTGGTCTGGTGCCCTTGGTGTCGGGCTTGGTATTCAGCGCAGTCTGCATTGTATTGACGGTGATCAAGCGCAGTCAGCGGATTTGAATAGTGTAATCTTGGGTACTCATTGTTTAGCTGGCCTAAATAACCACTGAGCGACCGCCATCCACGGTGATAATTTGACCGCTGATATAGGTAGCATCCTCCACTAGAAATCTCACTGTTTTAGCAATCTCTTCCGGTTCACCCATCCGCTTCAGCGGAACTTTTTCCAGTAACTCACTCTGTTTTAGTGGGTGAGTATCGTGTTCGGGCCACATAATAGCGCCGGGCGATACACCGTTCACTCTAATTTCAGGAGCGAGATCTATAGCCAAAGACTTAGTTAACATTTCTAATCCGGCTTTAGCTGAGCAATAAATTGGGTGGTCACTTAATGGTTTCTGAGCGTATATATCCACCAGATTGATAATACAGCCGTTGGTAGAACGCAAATGTGGCGCTGCCGATTTAACCATAAACATCGGTGCTCTTAGGTTGCTGCCGACTAGATCAGTCCAAAACTCTTCGTTGATTAGCTCGATCGGTGTCGGATAAAAAGTGGATGCGTTATTGATTAGTACATCTAACGAGTCAAAGGTATCAATAGTTGTATTTACAATGTTCGGAATACTGGCGATATCGAGCAAATCGCCCTGCACCATTGCCGCAGAATTAACTCTGTTTTTATTGAGACTTTGTATTAGTTGGTCGGCAGCATCGGCAGAGGAGCGATAGTGCACCATGATATTGTAGCCTTTGGCGTGCAGCAGCCGTGCTATAACATTGCCAATGCGTTTTGCGCCGCCAGTGATTAAAACGGTCTTATTATTACTTGGTTTCGATTGATGTTTAGACTGATTGTTGCTCATATTTTCGTGCAAACTGAATAGCAAAAACTTACTATAGCGCAAAGCTATTTAACCTGCGAAAAATCTCTTGGATTATCTTCAAGCAATCTTCCTTGCGTTATTGCAAGGCATTACTGAATTTTTACCTGTGTCTAGTTCAGCGCATCTTATTTTGGTGCCGGAGCTACTGGGCTGGCAAGATCAAGGTTTGGCGTTTGATGTTGCCGTACATGTCGGAACCTTGATCGCGGTGATGGCATTTTTAAAAAACGAACTGGCGGCCATTATTCCTGCCTGGTTCGCCGGCTGGCCTGCTTTTAATTGGGATAACAATGGCAAGCTTGGTTGGTTAGTGGTGTTGGCCACCATTCCAGTGGGTTTAGTGGGCTTATTGGCCGGTGATTTTATTGAATCAAATCTCCGGTCCGCAATGATTATCGCAGGTGCGACCTTGGTGTTTGGTTTATTGCTGGGGTGGTATGACCGTGCTGGCGATCAAAATAGCAAAGCGATGGAATCACTGACTTGGTCGCAAACTTTAGTAGTCGGTGTAGCTCAAGCGTTTGCGCTTATTCCAGGCACTTCTCGCTCAGGCGTCACCATGACGGCCTTACTTGCCTTGGGTTACTCAAGGATAGCGGCAGCTAAGTTTTCCTTTTTACTTGCGGTGCCTGCCATTGCTCTACCGGGCTTATTAAAGGGTGGTGAATTGCTCTCAAGTGGTCAAACAGTCGCTTGGGATCTATTGCTGATCGGCATGTTTGTGTCGGCAATAATGGCTTTTTTGTGTATGAATTGGTTTATGCGTTTTGTGCAAACCGTTGGGATGCTGCCATTCGTGATTTACCGCATTATCTTAGCACTCGTGATTGTCGTTATTCTTACCTAATGCAAGACCAGCAAACCCACTCGGCAGATTATTCGCTTAAAGACTACCGTCGACGGTTTGTGTTCGAACAACTCGATGCACGAGGTTGTATTGTGCATTTGCAGGAAACCTGTGAATCTATTCAGGCGACACATCACTACCCACCGCAGCTCGCCAGATTGCTAAACGAGTTTGCTGTTGCTGCTTGTTTGTTACGCGACAGCATTAAAATTGATGGTGGCCTGACCATTCAATTGCGCACTCCCGGCGCCATTAGTTTGCTTATGGCTGATTGCCTTTCAGATAGACGCGTGCGCGCTATAGCTGAATATAAAAGTGAGGAGTTGACTTCAGAAAATCAGTTAAAACTAAATCAGCTAGGCAATGATGCGATCTTGGCCATTACGATCTCGCCAGATGAAGGTGAACGCTACCAAAGTATTGTGCCAATAGAAAATGGCAGTTTAGCCGAGTGTTTGCAGGACTATTTCGCCCGTTCAGAGCAATTACCCAGCTTGTTTCGCTTAGTTGCTGATATTCAATCTGGTTTAGGTATCGCAGTACATGCTCTTCCGCCGCAAAAAGTCACCGATAAGGTCAGTGCCGACGAGCACCTAAATCGTTTAGCTGCGTTATTACAAACACTTGAGGCGGATGAAGCACTGCGTTTAGATGCGCATGAATTGTTGACCCGATTATTTCATCAAGAATCATGTCGTTTGTTTGAGTCCCATCGCGTCGAGTTCGGTTGTGAGTGCTCGCATGAAAAATCACTGAATGCTATTCGTAGCCTGGGTGCTGAAGATGTACAGAATCTGATAGACGAGCGGCAAGCGGCTGGAGATCTTAATTTAATCGTCGATTGCCATTTTTGTTTTCAGCGATACGAATTTGATTTTGACCAATTACTGGTTAATATAAACTTATGAGTACCTTAAAAGATCAACTACTGAAAGCTGGCCTGGTAAAAAAAGCTGAGGTAAAACGCGCACCAAAAAAGAAAGCCCCAACTCAGGCTAAAAAAAATCGCAAGAAGACAAGTGACGTCACTCAGCGCGCACAGCGCGCGATGTTGGATAAAGCCAAAAAAGACAAAGCACTGAATGAAAGACGCAAAATAGAGGCGGAAAAAAAGGCACTACACGCACAAATCAATCAATTGGTCGATTCGGTAAAATTAGATCGAAGTGACGGTGAAACATCTTATAACTTCACATCAAAAAAGAAAGTTAAGACTATTTATGTTACCGGGGAGCAGCACGCGCAATTGAGCAAGGGGCAGTTAGCCATCGTGGAGATAAACAAAGACAGCTTCGAGCTAGTGCCCAAAAAAGCCGGTGAGAAAATCGCGCAACGAGATTCGTCTTATATTGTCAAAATTGATCACACTCAGGTCACACTCAGCGAAGATGACCCCTATGCGGACTATCAAATTCCAGACGATTTAGTCTGGTAGGTTCACTTTATGAAAAAAGTAGTTGCCGCCTTACTAGGGTTGATCTGTTTAGGGTTGATTGCGCTGCTTATATTTGGTCCAGCGATGGTAGAGAAAAGTCAAAACGTCGTATTGGCACACCAGCCGTACGAAGTTTCAGAAGCCGCTAAGGAGTTGCATCAAAGCTTACTCATTGGTGATTGGCATGCAGACACTACGCTGTGGAATCGAGACTTAAGGCGTCGCAGTAAATATGGACAATTAGACATACCGCGCATGCAGGCG
>CAZJWW010000059.1:0-7819 GCA_964549895.1 uncultured Gammaproteobacteria bacterium | reverse complement strand
TGCTGCGGCCAATGTTTGCCCGATCAGGATCAAGATGGCAACCAACGTCATGCCCGCCAACATTAACTTGATCGAGAACCGGGGAATCAGGCTCTGCAAATGTTCACTACGGTAACTAAATCACCAGTGGGTCTGAATTATGATCAAAACGACGGTGATGCTGCGGATAACATCACGCGCCTGGCATTGGCTCAACTTTGGCCTGCGGATACCTGGAGCAGTTTGACCTCCCGAGCATTATTTCAAGCTGAAAAGTTACACAAAATTGCTGAGCGTCAATCAACTAATTTCATGCTAATTAAGACGCAACGAGACTTATCAGAATGGCAGAAGTTAAGGAAAACATCGCCGCGACTAGTTGGGGGGTTGATCGGCACTGAAGGCTCGCATGCTTTGGATGGTAAGTTAGAAAACATTCAAGTGTTATTCGACGCTGGATTTAGAATGATGAGCTTGCAGCATTTTTTTGATAATAAATTAGGCGGTTCGTTGCATGGTGTGACCGGTTTAGGCTTAAGCGAATTTGGTAAGCAAGCACTACAAAAAATGCAAGCACTTAGTATCGTGGTGGATGTCTCTCATTCATCAGAGCAAGTGGTAAGTGACGTGCTGGCAATTAGTAAACGCCCGGTAGTGGTGAGTCATACCGGTTTTAAAGGGCATTGTGATACAGCGCGCAATATTCCTGATCAGTTAATGCAAGATATCGCAGCGCAGGGAGGGCTTATTGCTGTTGGCTACTGGGATGCGGCGGTGTGTAACTCACATCCAAGAGCAGTTGCACAAGCGATTGCCTATGGCATTGACTTGGTGGGTGATGATCATGTGGCGCTGGGTTCCGATTTCGATGGCAGTGTCACTACGTCTATTGACGCCAGCGAATTGTCCGCGATTACCCACGAGCTAGTGGAGTTGAATGTGCCTGAGAAATCTATCCGTAAAGTAATGGGCCTAAATATGTTAAGGTTATTAGAAACGCAATTACCCCAATGATTTTTGATCTAGGGTTTAGCTACTATGTATCAAACTGTGTTGTTCCAAACCGTTGTGTTTAAAATAGTTGTAAAAATAAGCTTTGGTTTAGTCTTGTTATTGTCGATATCGGCTTGTGTAACTAAGACTCAATTGCGTACTGCCGACCAGAAAGTGTCTTGTCTCAATAACCAAGAAATTTGTTCTAATTCCTATATAGAGCGTTATCCAGAACATGATCTCGCGTTTATTGAGTTTACCGAAAGAGGGAATCTATACAGCCGCGAAGACAGTCTAGAGGTATTAAAATTCATTGATGATCAAGCCAAACAAGAGAATGGCGCAGCGGTATTTGTGTTTGTGCACGGTTGGCAACATACCGCCTCTCACAAAGACTCGAACGTTAAGCAATTCAGGGATTATTTATCGCTCGCTGCAGAAAATGAAGTGGTTGGTAGGCGCAAGGTTATTGGTTTATATCTTGGTTGGCAAGGTGAAACCAGTAATGTGCCTGGAATAAGACAGCTCACATACTGGTCTCGAAAATCGGTGGCAGAAGAAATCGGTGCAGGCGGGGCAACCGAAATTTTCGCTCGACTACATCAAATTTTAATTCGTCAGTTCGCTGACCAACCATCAGTTGGACCCTTGTATAAAAACACCTTTGTGATTATTGGCCACAGCTTTGGCGGCGCTATTGTCTTGTCTGCTTTACACGATGTTCTACTAAACGATTTGATAGAGGCTGATACAAGCCTAAATGAAGGCCCTAATCCTTGCGATAATGTTAATCGTTATGCTGACGGCATTATTTTGCTTAACCCGGCTATTGAAGCGAATAAAGTCATTCTGCTTAAAGAAGCCGCGTCGCGGTGTTTGTTCGATAATAGCCAGCCAAAGTTGATGCATGTATTGAGTAGTGATGGTGATCAAGCGACGCAATTTTTCTTTCCGCTTGGGCAGCGCGTTAACCTAACTTCAACCATCGGACCTAAGAAATTAGATCGCACCGTAATGGGTAAAAAGGTATCGATTGATGAACGCGTTTTGGGTGTAACAACGATTGGTAATATCGGGCAATTGAGAACCAGCTACCTGTCGTTCGACAAAGACGCACAAGAATTTATGTTTGATAGTTGTCGTGATGGCCTGGATAAATGCCAGGTAAAAAACACCAAGCAAAAAGATAACTATTTTGAGACCGACGAAAATGACCCATTGTCGTTTATTAAAACCGACAATAATTTTATTAAAAATCACAATGACGTATTTGGTTGCTATACCCAGAGTTATATCACCGCGGTAATCTTTGAAACTCAGGCAACCGATAAAGGCTATCGAGATGACAAAAAAAAGGCGCAGATTGTCAAACAACCAATCCAAGGCTGCGATCATCGGGACTTTGATTTTAGGCGTTGTTTTAACCGCCAGTTAGATGATTACGAATGTGATTTGCCGGGTTGATTTAATTAATCATCGGCGCGATGTGGATCAGCTTGGTCCTTGACTAATTTAATGGCGGCTATTCGAGCTTTTCGAATCGCTTGCTGAATCTTTTTGCCATCATTTAGTCCCGTGGCGATTTGACCACAATCCACTTGAGCCGCTGCCTGTTGATAGTCTAAAAACAACTGGGCTTGTGGGTACTCTCGATCTTCAAAACCAGTCCGGCCTCTAACATCGGCTAAACAGCTGTCCGCAAATTGTTTGGCGCGATTCGCATCTGTTGTGCATCGTGTTTGTTCGAGCATATCAAGAACCGTTTGTGGTTTAAGCTCAAACATTTTGTGCATATGCAGATGATATTCGCCTACCGCCAATGCCAAGGATTGGAAACTTTTGGGTACCCTGAGTCGCTCACATACTTGATTAATGAGTGGCAGACCTGCTTTCTCATGGCCGCGATGCGAAGGCAGGATATCTGTGGGGGTTATGGCCTTGCCAAGATCGTGCATCAAGGCGGAAAAGCGTACTTCGCTGTCGTCAGTAATGAGCGCTACTTGCTCCATCACCATCATCATATGAATGCCCGTATCGATTTCTGGATGATACTTCGCGGTCTGCGGAACGCCGAATAAGTCTTCGATTTCTGGCAACACCCGTGCTAAAGCACCACAGTCGTGTAGAGTTTGAAAAAATACATGCGGCGCGTCTGTGTCTAGCGCTTTGCGCATTTCGACCCACACCCGCTCGGCGACCAATGCATCGACTTCGCCGTTAACGACAATGTCACGCATTAAGCTCATGGTCTCTGGGGCAATAGTAAAGTTGAATCTCGCAGCAAATCGCGCGGCGCGCAATACTCTAACGGGATCTTCTGAAAAAGCCTCAGACACATGCCGTATAATGCCAGCCGCCAAATCGGCCTGACCATTATGCAGATCAATTAGCTTGCCGTGTTCGTCTTCAGCCATGGCATTGATGGTCAGATCGCGGCGTTCTAAGTCTTGTTCTAAGGTGACCTCGGGAGAGGTGTTAAATTCGAAACCTTGATAACCCTTGGCGGTCTTACGTTCGGTGCGAGCCAGTGCGTATTCTTCGCCGCTATCGCGATCAATGAATACCGGAAAGTCTTTGCCTACTGGCACAAAACCTTGATCCGCCATTTCTTGTGGCGAACTACCAACCACCACCCAATCTTTATCCGTTACCTCTAAACCGAGAAGGCGATCACGAATGGCGCCGCCCACCAAATATATTTGACTACTATTCACTGCTTATTTAATACCGTATTTGGATCGATAGCTTCGCATTTGATCAAGGTGTTCTGTATGATCAGGCTGTTGTTTTAGATACTCAATGAGGTTTTCCATGGTTGCAATTGCCACCACAGGGATACCAAATTCAGCTTCAACTTGCTGAATCGCCGAAACTTCCATTAATTCACCGTCTTTTTGGCCAACCTCTTGTCGATCCAATGCTAGAAATACGGCGGACGGTTTGGCGTCGTTTTCGGAAATTATGTTAAAGGCTTCTCGAATAGCGGTACCCGCAGTAATTACATCATCGATAATGGCCACATTGCCTACTAGTGGAGCGCCCACCATGTTGCCACCTTCACCATGATCTTTCACTTCTTTGCGGTTAAAGGCGAATGGAATTTCTTGACCCGTGGCATCTGCCAGTGCCATGGCTGTACCGCAGGCTAAAGTAATGCCTTTATAGGCTGGGCCAAACAGTACGTCAAACTTAAGGTCTGAATGTTCAATACTGTTGGCGAAAAATCGACTGAATTGCAACATTGTACTGCCACTGTTAAACAGGCCGGTATTAAAAAAATAAGGGCTAACCCGCCCCGATTTCAATGTAAATTCACCAAAACGCAATACACCTGTTTTGAGCGAAAACTCAATAAATTGTTCTTGAAATGGAAGCATAGTAATCACGCGTTTGAATTTTAAAGTATGATAACCGCAGCACAAATTTTAGCCACATAAATTATGAAAGTAATCTCATTAAACTTAAATGGTATTCGAGCCGCTGCCCGCAAAGGTCTCTATGATTGGTTGCCGAAAATCGATGCCGACATTATCTGCTTACAAGAACTTAAGGCCCAGCCAGATCAAATAGAAGGCGAACCTTATCATCCGCCTGGATACCACACTTACTTTCATGCTGCTGAGAAAAAAGGCTATAGCGGCGTTGGGATCTATTGCAAACAGAAGCCTGATAAGGTGCAGATAGGCTTAGGTGCAGGATTCGAAGATGTCGACGCCGAAGGGCGCTATATTCAAGCTGATTTCGGCAAGCTAACGGTGGCTTCCCTTTATATGCCGTCTGGATCGAGCAAAGAAGAACGACAGGAATTCAAGATAGATATGATGGGGCGCTTTGAAAAAACGCTGACCAACCTTGCGCAATCTGGCCGTCAGGTGATCGTTTGTGGAGACTGGAATATCGTGCACAAAAAAATGGATATTAAGAATTGGCGTGGCAATCAAAAACGTTCTGGTTTTTTGCCTGAAGAACGCCAGTGGATGGATTGGTTATTCGGTGAGTCTGAACCAGAGCTTGAGGGCGGTCGTGGCGGCCACGCGGGCTTTTATGATGCTTTTCGTATGGTTAATGATAAAGATGAACAATACACCTGGTGGTCTAATCGTGGTCAAGCTTGGGCTAATAACACGGGTTGGCGAATTGATTATCAGGTTATTAGTGAAAATCTAAAAGACAAAGTAGTTGAGGGTTCTGAATTGATCTATAAAGAAGAACGTTTTTCAGATCATGCACCGTTTGTTATTGAATATGATATTTAGTCTCGCGCTTTATCTTCGCAATTTTGCGATGGAAAGCTATTCCAATGGTTAATTCTATTTTAACCGCTGATGCCGTATTGGATGCCGATGCATCCAAAATTGTTTGGTGGCGGGAGCGACCTGTATGGATAATGCTATTCCTAGGTTTTTCGGCGAGTATCCCACTTTGGTTAGTTTTTTCGACTCTGTCAGTGTGGTTGCGTGAAGCCGGTGTTGAACGATCCACTGTGACCTACTTCAGTTGGGCAGTATTGGGCTATTCTTTTAAATTTGTTTGGGCTCCTCTGGTGGACAAACTACCGATACCGTTTTTGACGCGTATTTTTGGGCGCAGACGCGGCTGGATGTTGCTATCTCAGTTTGCTGTTATCGCAGGGATTGTCACCATGGCGATGACCGATCCTAGTTCAAGTTTAAGATTTATGGCCCTTGCCGCAGTATTGCTCGGGTTTTCCTCTGCCACGCAAGATATCGTAATCGATGCCTATAGAATTGAGTCAGCGAAGCCGAGACTACAGGCAATGTTAGCTTCGACTTATATTGCCGGTTATCGCGTTGGCCAAATAGTAGCAGTTGCTGGAGGGCTCACCATAGCAGAATGGTTAGGCAGTACCCCTGAGAGCTATAGTTACTCCGCATGGCAAACTGCGTATTTAATCTTAGCGGCTATGATGTCGGTGGGTGTATTAACGACTCTTTGCATTTCGGAGCCTGAATCGGTAGTTAGTGAACATACCTACCCGACCGTAGATTATCTAAAATTCTTTACTATATTCTTAATCTCCATTGCAGTGTTGGTGTTGGTTTTTACGGTTACGACAACCCCAGTTTTGTTTGAAGGCAATGCGCAGAAAGTGTTTGGATTTTTGTTCGGAACATTACAGTTAGTTTTCGCATTAGTTTGCGCGTGGTCTGTCGCTAAGATCGCAAATTTAATGGGTTTAATAAATCAAAAAATGGTTTATCAAAACTATCAAGAACCGATAGGTGATTTTTTTTCTCGCTATGGAAAAATAGCGATTTGGGTATTAGTGCTGATAGGTTTTTACCGAATAACAGATATTGTGCAAGGTGTTATTGCTTATGTGTTTTATATCGATATAGGTTATACCAAAGCTGAAATAGCCAGTGTTACAAAAGTCTTTGGCATCATCATTACGATTGCAGGTAGCTTTTTAGGAGGCATGTTAACCTTACGATTCGGTGTTATGCGAGTACTTATGTTTAGCGCAATCATAGTCTCTCTTACCAACCTTGTATTTGTTTGGTTAGCCAATAGCGAAGCAGAAATATGGCGTTTAATCGTGGCAATCGTGATAGATAATCTGGCTCAAGGCATCTCTCTGGCGGTTTTCGTAGCATGGTTATCAAGCCTTACTAATGTGTCGTTTACCGCAACACAATACGCGATCTTCAGTTCTATCATGACTTTGTTCCCTAAATTGATAGGCGGATACTCTGGAACTATCGTTGATGCTATTGGTTACAGCAATTTCTTTATATTTGCGAGCGCCTTGGGATTACCTGTAATAGCGTTAATTCATTTTTTATCTAAACGTTTAGAGTTTGATACTCAGAAAGTTACTTAGTCCAAGCAGTATGAATTTACCTTCAAATTTTGATAATCGTTTTATTTCGGAGCTACCCGCAGACAGCGATACTAGCAGTGCGCGCCGACAGGTGCATAAAGCGGCTTATTCATTTATTGCGCCGACTCCCGTCAGTAATCCGACGCTATTGTCGGCGGCAAGAGAAGTGGCGGCCTTGATCGATCTAAGCGAAGAGGATTGTCAGAGTGTGGATTTTTTATCGGTGTTCTCGGGCAATCAACCATTACCGGGTATGCAACCTTATGCCATGTGCTACGGCGGTCATCAGTTTGGTAATTGGGCGGGTCAGCTGGGCGATGGTCGAGCGATTAATTTAGGCGAAGTAAAAAATGCCGATGGTCAACACTGGGCCCTGCAGCTAAAAGGAGCCGGCGCTACACCCTATTCTCGCAGTGCTGATGGGCTGGCCGTTTTGCGCTCATCAGTACGCGAGTATTTGTGCAGCGAGTCCATGTTTCATTTAGGTGTACCCACGACTCGCGCATTGAGTTTAATGCTCACTGGCGAGCAAGTTATGCGCGATATGCTCTACGACGGCCACCCAGAATATGAAGCTGGAGCGGTGGTTTGCCGTGTGGCACCGAGTTTTATTCGCTTTGGGAGTTTTCAAATATTTGCAGCTCGTAAGGAACTAGATGAACTGCGGCAGCTGGCCGATTTTACTATTCGCCATCATTTTGCTCATCTTCTCGATAGTTTTGAGACGGGCAGCAAGAAACTTTACGTCGCGTGGTTCAAAGAAGTTTGCGAACTGACGGTCGCAATGATCGTGGATTGGATGCGTGTTGGTTTTGTGCATGGCGTTATGAATACCGATAATATGTCGATTCTTGGCTTAACCATAGATTATGGTCCTTATGGATGGTTGGATGACTTTAACCCTGAATGGACCCCCAACACCACAGACGCTGGTAATCGTCGTTATCGTTATAGTCAACAACCCAACATTGCGTTATGGAATTTGTACCAACTTGCCAATAG
>CAZJWW010000058.1:0-15843 GCA_964549895.1 uncultured Gammaproteobacteria bacterium | reverse complement strand
CATAGCACAACTCTCACGGAAGTGGCTACTGGCGCAAGCTATGGTGCTATTGCCCACGATGAGTATGCCGCCGACGCCGTGCACAAGGCAATGGCTAAAATGCTGCCCTGTAATGTCGGTAGCGTTTTATTATTTTTAAGCAACGCCTATGCACACAAACCCCAACCAGCCCTCAAACAAGCCGCTAAAGCTGCAGGTACTCCGCTAATATTTGGCTGTTGCTCTATGAATCTGCTCACAGAGCAAGAATGGCTAATGGATGTTGAGGGGGCTGTCGCCATGGTGTTTCCGAGCCACCTAAGCCTGCAAGCAACAAATTTGCTACACCAGCAAGGCATTGATCCGTCATTACTGATTACCTTAACCACGCCAAATGCCGCTAAACTCGCCGTAAACAACTTGGACGTACCGCAATTAGGTGCAATTACCAGTGATGAATATGGGCACGGCCCTTATTCGGTTTGGCAAGGCGGACGTGTGGTGGAACAGGAATATGCGCAAGCTGCTCTACCAAACTCGCTCGATAGCCATGTTATGGTGGCCAGTGGAGTAAGACCTATTTCTTTGGGCTTAACTATTGACGAATCTAAGGCACACAGCTTAGTTAAATGTGAAGGCAGGAGCGCTTATGAAAGTTTGGTAAGTCACCTACCGCCAAACTTATATTCCTTAAGCTTAAAAAATCCTTACAATCTATTATGTGCAGTCTCTGAAAATGACGACCCTGAATCACTTAAACGAGGACACTATAAAGTACATCACATTGTATCGATTGATGAAGCAAAACAACTAGTGCATTTATCGGGAAATCCTAAAGTAAATCGACATATGTTTTGGGCCGTAAGAGATGAACAACATGCCCAGAATATTATGTTGGAGCAGCTCCTAAAAAGTAAAGAGTCCTTAAAAAACCCACCCCTGTTTGGTCTAATGTTTCCAAATATAAGTCGTGGTCCGGAGTTCTATAACGGCCAAGATCGCGATCTTGAGTTATTTCAAGAAGTGTTTCCAAATACGCCTCTACTCGGGTTTTATGGCAACGGTGAAATTGCTCCAGGGCATCGATTTGGCGGCCTAATACACCGCTATGCGTGTGTTTTGGGTCTATATGCATGATATCCTTGCACGCATACACACATTAGCTAGGTCCTATGTCATAAAATGGGATCTATAAATAAAGCAAATGAATAAAACTGAAAATCTTGAGCAAGCCGTCTATTTTAAAGAAGGAGAGTTTGTTAGCAGCGATGCGCCCAATGATGTGGCACTTACCAATGAAGTAAAAATCCCTACTAGCGGCCCACATTTTCAGGAAATACTGAAAAAACACGGCATGATGTTAATGCACGAGCGCCCTTCAGAACTGCAAATAAATTTGGGTAAATTGTGTAATTTGGCTTGCCACCATTGCCACGTCGATGCTGGACCAAAACGCACCGAGATAATGACTTGGGACGTCATGGAAAAAATTCTCGACTGGGCCGAAAAAGCAAATATAGAACGCGTTGATTTAACAGGCGGAGCACCTGAGCTTAACCCTAATTTTCGCAGGTTCTGCGAGCGATTACTGGCGTTAGAAATTGAAATCACCTCACGGTGTAATATCACTGTTTTATACGAGCCAGGGCAAGAAGATTTGGCCCAATGGTATGCCGATCACAAAGTTCGATTGGTCTGCTCCCTGCCTTGCTACACTGAAGACAATGTGGATGCGCAGCGAGGCAAAGGGGTGTTTGATAAAAGCATTAGCGGCTTGCAACAGCTAAATTCCTTGGGTTATGGCGTCGATTCAAATTTACCTTTAGATTTGGTCTACAACCCCGTAGGGGCATTTTTACCACCTGAACAAATGAGCTTAGAGCAAGATTATCGAGATATGTTGTCTGAAAACTTTGATATTCAATTTAGCTCCTTGCTGGCCATTACCAATATTCCAATCAATCGTTTTGCGCACGCTCTACAGCGTGATAATGAGCTGGAAGACTACCAACATTTATTGGTTAGCAATTTCAATGCAGACACCATTGATCAATTGATGTGCAAACACCTTATCAATTTGGATTGGGAGGGCCGCGTGTTTGATTGTGATTTTAATCAGATGTTAGAAATACCGTTAGGCGGCGACGAAGAAAAATACCTATGGGATCTTAATATTGATGAAGTACAAGGCAAAGCGGTTGCCACTAACCGTCATTGCTTTGGCTGTACGGCCGGTGCAGGTAGTAGCTGCGGCGGCACGCTGACGTAGTACTAAAGCTGAGTAAATATCTAGACAACTCACTGTATCAAGAAAAATTTGGCATTAGCGTGCTAATGCCAGTGCACAACTGTGGGGGCTACTTAGCGGCCGCGGTCGAAAGCATATTAAATCAATGCCATGTTCTGTTGGAGCTTCTGATCATCGACGATCATTCTACCGATAGAGCAATTCAGGCGCTGGCCGAAGACCCTCGTTTGCGAATTCTACAAAACTCTGGAACGGGCATCGTTGCAGCTTTGAATATGGGGCTCAATCACGCGCGCTACCCATTTATTGCGCGTATGGACGGAGACGATATCGCCATGCTCGAGCGCCTGTCAGTACAACTTGAGCTTCTGCTTGATAATCCGGATATTGATATTTGCGGAACACAAGTCGAACTTTTTAAGGACGATGGTGATGTTAGCGATGGCTACGCCTATTACCAACAATGGATAAATCAGCTAAACACCCATAAAGACATAGCGTGCAATTTTTTTGTAGAAAGCCCTATTCCACACCCGACCGCGATGCTACGGAAAAGTCTATTATCTGAATTAGGTGCTTACCAAGATACTAGCTGGGCGGAGGATTATGATCTTTGGTGTCGCGCGTTTACTAAAAGTAAACGTTTTGGCAAGCCTGACGTAGGGCCATTACTGCAATGGCGAGATCATAAAAATCGGACTTCTCGAATACAGCAGCGATACAACAAACAACAGTTCCTACAATGTAAGGCCAAGTATTTGCAGTTGTATTTACAACAGCGCAATATCAATAGTTGCGAAATATGGGGTGCCGGCCCAACGGGTTTGAAACTGCATGATTATTTGCATAATCGAGGAATCAAAACTCTCCGCTTTGTTGATGTTAACCCTAGATTGGAGGGTCGGCGAAAAAGAGGAAAAACAGTATCGGTAGTTAACAAGAAATTAAGTCAAAACCAAATAGATGAAATAAGCGGTATGATTATCGTGGCGGTTAGTACTCGAGGCGCGAGAGAAATAATAAGAAATACCCTACTCGATATTAAACTAGTTGAAATGCATGATTTTATTTTGGCGGCATAGTTCAAACTTGGTTCAAATAAAGTCAATCTGAGTTCCAACTAAACTTGTTAAAAAATGCAGGGCAAAAAAAACCCCTTGCGGGGTAATTTTGTTTTTATTCAGCTCCTATAGAAGCTCTCTTCTTATTAGCCCTTTTTTAAAGCCTATAGAAAAATCCGTTATCTATATATATAGACCAGACTTTCAAAACCGAGGAACTTCCCAATCCCTACCCAAAACTAACTTCTGAAAGTCCAAGTCTATATAAACCTACCTAACCTTCGAATATAGTACTCAGAGATTGCGGCAATTGATATTGTCAAAAGTAGGGACTTTAATAGGACCAAAGTCGGAGAATAATAGCCCGAAGGTATAAGTCGGAAGGTATAAGTCGGAAGGTATAAGTCGGAAGGTATAAGTCGGAAGGTATAAGTCGGAAGGAATTAGCACCGTAATGTTTCGCGATTAAGCTGCTTTAATTCCAACAATTCTCGCTATTTCTTTGATCGAGTCATTTCATATGCCTTAATAGCGGCTTGTACGCGATTACTCACATGCAATTTGTGCATAATATTGGTCATATAGTGCTTAATTGTTTTTTCGCTCAGGAATACTTGCTCAGCAATCTCTCGATTGCTCATCCCAGCTGCGAGTTTTTCGAGGATTTGTCGCTCTCGATCGTTTAAATCGAATTCTTCTGGAGTATCTTTACTCTCAGAGTCGCGCATTAATAAGTTAGCTGCAAGGTTCGATGGGATATATGAATTGCCCATATGGATTTCTCGCAAAATTCGAAGTAACTCTTCAGATGCGACTCCTTTCAACACATAACCACGTGCTTGCGCTTTTAACGCACTTTGCACATCTTGATCTTGCTCAGACACGGTCAACATGACGATTTTAACCATCGGCACCAAACGCGTTATCTCATTAGCAGTTTCTATCCCTCCACCGGGCATACTGACATCGAGCAGCATTAAATCGGGCAAATGTTTTTGAGCTTTTGCAATAGCCTCATCCTTCGAACTGGCTTGGTCGACAACATCAAATATGCCGCTTTCTAATAAAGTGGTCACCACGCCTTCTCTAAACAAAGGGTGATCATCCACGACAATTATGGTTATTCGATCATCTAACGACATTTCTATAAAACTCCAGGGTTACAACTAATATTAATCTTCGGGTGCCAGCAAAACCTAGCAACCCCATTTTACCCGTTTACCGTCTTAACCCGTACAGCGTTAGTGTATCATTGCTGGTGAATCTAAAGCATTTTTTACACGTACTACAATACTCGAAGTTGCCTTTGATTATTGTAAAATTTAGATACTAATCAACGTCATGCAAATTAATTGATAATTTTAATGCGGTGCCTACGGCTAATTTACTGTTTATACTGAAGGTTCCACCTAAGCTCTCAACACGATCTTTAAGACCTAACAGTCCCAGTCGCGTGTTTCTTTTATCTAACAACGACGTGCGAAAACCAACCCCATTATCTTTCAATGATACATGCAGCACGCCGCTAGTTACGTTAGCTGTAATACGGCACTTATCGGCTTTGCCATGGCGCTCAGCATTATTAAGGCCCTCTTGTATAAATCTATAGGTACAAATTTTGATGGGCATCGGCAATTCCTCAGGAATATCCTTGTAGTACTCCTTAATCACGCAGTCGGATTTGGTACCATGCACCGCCACTACCTTATTTATACATTCCTCCAACGACATTGCTTCCAGCTCGGGCAAAACCAGCCCAGAAGATATACCCCGAATCTCTTCTAAGGAGGTTTCCAATGCCTCTTTGATGGCATGAAACTCATGACCGAGTGTCTTAACCTCTTGCTTATCGCTCATCTGATTTAACCTCAGCATGGCGTAACCAATCAGTTGGGCGGGACCATCATGTAAATCCGCACCTGTTCTACGTAGAAATTGTTCATTTAATTCCACCGCACGACGACTGGCGGTTTTCATACTCTTACGTAAATCATCATTGGTATCTAGCGACTCCGACAATGAGTCAACTTGCTTATTTAACTCTTTCGCTTGTCGATTGATGGTTAACACACTAAGTCTAAATCGACGATACAATACGCCAAATGAAAATAGGTTCATTGCCAACGCAACAGCAAAAATAGTAAAAATATGCCGCCGTGCTTGCTTGACGGTTGATCCAAAATCAACAGCAAGTCTAGCCACACTATTTACGGTGCCATCATCATAACGCACGGATAACATTACTGGTTTTACGTAGGAATTAGAGGTCATAAGTTCTCTCCAAAAGAGAAGCTCGTAAAAATGACTATCATTGACGAAATAACGCGGTCGACCATCGAATAATTTTCTAGCTTGGCTGCGTTCCTTTTTGTTTAATTTTAAATTAAGAGCACTGGACGCTAAGGTAGCGCCATCCATCGCAAACAAACTTGATTCAACAATATTTGGGGTTTGAGAAAAATGCCTAAATGCAGAGGCATGAGGCTTACTCTCGCTTTCGCCAGGCTCCAACTCAATAAAGTTAGTCGCATGCGGAATAACCTCAAGCATTTTTTCAACCGTCGTTTGAATGCCATGTGACCTGATGATTGCGTAGCCAGTGACACTCACCACCAAGGTCGTCAAGACCACTAGCAGCATCCATATGGCGACATATTTAAGTGTGAGGTGCCCATCATCTACATCTACGAGGCTTTTGGTGTTTTGTAAATCCGTCTCTTTCATAGCGTACGAGACATGAATGACCGAATTCATCTCTTGGCCGATAGTCTAAAGCCTGAGGGTCAATTAATAAAGTTTTTAATTGCCAACTATCAACCAATTGTGGCCAGCCTTTTTTAGCAATTTTCCACGAGTTCTGGTGATAAAAGTCTGTTAAATACGGTCTCATACCATAAGAATTAATGGATTCCTAAGGTATCATTTACTTATCTAAATAGTTATCTGAACTTTTTTGAAAATTTCCAGGGTTTTCCAAGTAATAAAATTTTCATTCAAGCATATAAAATAAATAAACAGAGGTCCGTAGCTCAGTGAAAAATCGATCGACATACACCAACGCTCTATTAATCTCGGTATTCAGCGCTGGTCTGATAGTACTGGGTGTCACCATTGCTCAAGAAAAAACGCCAGTTCCAAATGCGGCATCAACTGATAATGCTGATATCACTACTGAAAGTACTGTTGACAGTGATGGTGAAAACTTAAAAACAGCGATATTCGCTGGTGGTTGTTTTTGGTGCATAGAAGCCGATTTCGAGAAACTAGAAGGCGTGCAAAGCGTGGTTTCAGGCTATACAGGTGGCGACGCCACTACAGCTGACTATAAAACCGTAACCTATAATGAAACTGGGCACTATGAAGCAGTTGAAGTAAGTTATGACCCGAGTACCGTGAGTTATTCGGAATTGGTTGAGTATTTTTGGCGACATATCGACCCTACCAACCCACGTGGACAATTCTGTGATTCCGGTAGCTCATACCGATCGGCTATTTTCTACGGCTCAGATGAAGAATACGCTGTGATAGAAAAGTCTTTGGCCAATTTAAATGAAAACAAACCCTTTGATGCTGATATCGTGACGGCCATTGAAGTTGCGAAACCATTTTATCTCGCCGAGGATTATCATCAGGATTACTACAAAAAGAACCCGATTCGCTATAATTTATATCGACGCGGCTGCGGTCGGGACGCTCGAATCGCAGAGTTGTGGAAATAGGCTTTTTTCTACTGGCTTTTTTCTACTGGCTTTTTTCTACTGGCTTTTTTCTACTGGCTTTTCATTACCACATTACCGGCTCTATTCCTCTAGAAGTTGAGCGCAGTCAATGCAGTAGTTGACGGTAGGATCAATCTCTAACCGTGGTATTGCAATCAATTCGTCACAATCCAGACAGTATCCGAAGCTGCCGTTCTTGATTCGCAAGAGTGCTTGGCTTATCGATTTAATCTTTTCTTGCTGCCGTTCAGCGCTGGCTTTTGCCATTGCTTGTCCTTGCATTGCATCCATACGGGACAAGCGCCCTACTCTATTTTGATCCAATTCTACGGTTTTAGCTGAGCCTTGAATCATATCGTTGATGCCCATAATTTCAGCTTGTATATCAAGCAGTCGAGTCTTAAAATGATCGAGATCAATGCTCATCACTAGATGACTTCTGCATGCCCATTTCAGACCTATGTGCAAGCGTCTCCATAATGGACTCGTCAAAAGCTATATCTAAATCATTGAGTTGATCGGCTTGCTCGGTAGTTAAATTTTCAAAATCGAACAAGCTTCGATCCAGTAAGTGTGAGCTGGTTACTCGCGACAATGATTTAAATACATTTATCACTCGTCCGGGCTGTTCTTTTTCCCAATCGTGCAACATTTTCTTGATTTTCTTACGTTGCAAGTTTTCTTGTGAACCACAAAGATTACAAGGAATTATGGGGAACTGTTGGTGCTTTGCGAAATTGTCTAAATCGGACTCACGGCAATACGCTAAGGGCCGTATCACAATATTTTTCTTATCATCGCTGACTAACTTGGGCGGCATGCTTTTTAATCTTGCACCATGAAACATATTCAAAAATAAAGTTTCAACCATGTCATCCATATGATGGCCCAACGCTATTTTTGTCGCTCCTAACTCATTCGCGGTGCGATATAAAATACCTCGCCGCAATCGCGAGCACAATGAACAAGTAGTCTTACCCTCTGGTATTTTGTCTTTAACAATACTGTAGGTATCCTCTTCGACAATTTTATAGCTTACTCCCAACTCCGTTAAATAAGTCGGCAAAACCTGTTCGGGGAAACCGGGTTGTTTTTGATCCAGATTAACCGCTACTATTTCAAAATCGATAGGGGCACGACTCTGTAATGCTTGCAATAGGTGGAGCATGGCATAACTATCCTTACCTCCCGATACGCACACCATGAGCCGATCACCATGCTCAATCATATTAAAATCAGCAATAGCCTGCCCTACCTGACGCTGTAACCGTTTACGCATTTTGTTTTGATTGTACTTTTCAGTTCGAGTAGTTGGCATGGCTGGTTTGGTCACCCTAATTTAGTAGGCGTATTTTACTCGAACAACCATTTCATGTTCAGGGAATTGGATAAAACTATTGAAATACCTTAGGTTACCCTGTTAATTGAACCTATTTTTCCAATAATATATTGAATATGTCACACATTTGTCACACGCAACGGCTGTAATATTACAATCTATTTTTATCATAATTTAATTAAGATATGAATGCACACGTACTGATCATTGATGACGAAGCCAGCATAAGAGACATGGTTCGTATGGTTCTGGAGCTAGACGATTTTCAAGTATCCGACGCCAGCAATGCCCACGCGGCAACCAAGATATTGGAGAACTCCACTCCAGACTTGATTCTACTTGATTGGATGATGCCGGGTGTGTCAGGCATTGAATTTGCTAAACGCCTACGCCGCGAAGGGAATTCACAGGTCGGCATTATTATGCTCACTGCACGCGATAGCGAAGATGATTTAATTCGTGGATTGGATGTCGGCGCTGATGATTACGTAAAAAAACCATTTTCTACCAAAGAATTGATTTCACGCATCAAGGCCGTGTTGCGACGAAAATCGGATATCGCACCCGTGGCGGACTCAACTACTATGGGGAAAATAACCATAGATACCACCCAGCACCAAGTATTGATTTCTGGCGAACCGGTAGATTTTAGTCCAACCGAGTTTCGCTTGCTGCATTACCTACTAACACATCCAGATCGAGTATTTGCTCGTGACCAATTATTGGACAATGTCTGGGGCAATCAAACGTATATTGAAGATCGCACGGTAGATGTGCATATACGCAGACTCCGCAAAGTCCTAGAGCCTTATCAGTGTGACAGTTATATTAATACAGTGCGCGGCGTCGGCTATCGTTTCTCCCTTCCCAATACGGAGTGAATTAGCTGTTAAATTTAGCTCATGATTGGTTGCGAGAATCGAATAGCCTAACTACACTCAGCTAATGCGACACGATATTTGGAAATTCAGCCTACTTCTCGCAGCGGGGGGCGTTATAGGGTTTATGTTGCAACAAGTTACACTGGTGTTATTGATTGTTGCGCTCGGAATTATTGCATGGCAAATTTATCGCCTAAACACACTATATAAATGGACCCAAAATCCGCGAAAACACTCAATGGTTGACAGCAGTGGCCAGGTTTATTTATTGCATCGACAAATAGCACGCAGCAAAGAACAAAATGCTAAGCGAAAGCGCAAGCTGACGACTTACGTTTCGCAATTTCGCCGTGCCATTAGTGCATTGCCCGACGCTATCGTATTAATTGATCAACAAGGTAAGATTGAGTGGGCTAATGCCAATGCTAAAGATGTTCTCGGGATTCGCTGGCCGGAAGATGCAAATGTTCGTTTTGGCGATTTAATTCGCTATCCTGAAGTCGAAAATTTACTAAAGAAAATTAAACCGCCGCCGCATGGGGTGGAATTTAATTCGCTACTACATAAAGGTCAAACCATTAACATCAAATGTGTGACCTATACAAAGAGCTTACGTATGATTGTCGCGCGAGATGTGAGTCGCTTAATCAAAGTCAATCAAATGCATCGTGACTTTGTGGCAAATGTCTCCCATGAACTTAAAACACCGCTAACGGTGTTAAAAGGTTATATGGAGATATTGCAAAACAGCGAAGACCTGCCCGATAAATTTTCTAAACCGCTCGACCAAATGAATATGCAAAGCGTGCGCATGCAATTCATTGTTAGGGATTTACTGTATTTGGCAAAACTTGAAGATAACGAAAGCATCAAACCTCATAATAAGGTAGATGTGACTCAATTGATTAATGCTATTTTAGAATCGGTGCAATCATTGATTCATGAAAAGCGCCATAAATTAGAGCTGGATATTGATTACCACTTAACCATCAATGGTGCGCAGACTGAATTACACAGCGCCTTCGCTAACCTGATTAGTAACGCCATTCACTACACTCCCGATCAAGGCATGATCAACGTGCGCTGGCATCGAGAAGATGAGCAAGCTGTATTCTCAGTGAGCGATAATGGCTTGGGAATCTCCAACCAACACCTGAGCCGCTTAACACAACGTTTTTATAGGGTTGATACTGACCGTTCTCGTGAGGGTGGCGGCACAGGTCTAGGTTTGGCCATTGTTAAACACGTACTGCAAAGGCACGACGGAGAGCTGGATATTCAAAGCTCTGATGGTATAGGCAGTACTTTTAAATGTGTTTTTCCAAATACAAAAATTTTTCAACCCAATAGTGACGAAACCGACTCTGTGAAAGCAACGCCTTAGATAGTCACTGATTTTAGGAGTCCCTTATTTTTCTTTAACTACTTCTTTTTAAATACGGGTGGGACCAACAACCAAGTGCCTAATATTAATACGGCAAATCCTGTATAGATCATTATAAAAACCCACTGCGGGGCCTGCCAGAACAATAATTGGTGCAGCCAGTGCTCAATAAAACTACCTGAGTACGACACCTCGCCCGCTTTTTCGCGAAAATACATTTCAAGTGTGGTTAATGGGCATATAATGCCTAGCCAAGATTGCACTACCACAACACCCATTCCGAAAAGATGTGCCAAACGCAGCCACCGTAGTCGGATCCATTTCCAATTGAGCCACTTACCCAAAAAAATTAGCGGTACAGTTAGCACGACAAAAACTACGAATGCCACATGGCAAATCAACGTCAAGTCGGCAAGCAGCGAAAACATAAATTCAGAGGTTCATTACTAAATCATTGCCAGTTTTGCAATTACATAAGCATGATCACTTGGTTTGTCGCTTTCTTCACCAGGCTTTACGCCGATCAATTCATTGCCATGAATTATTTCATATTGCGCTTTCGAAGCCATAGTCTCCGATACGATACCGTGCATGAGTACTTGCAACTTACCTCGATGATTGTAGTCATAACGTTCCTCTACCGATAGAGTGTCTACTAGGTTGATGCTGTTCAGACCTACCAAATGCTCCATAGTCTCGCTGTTTTCAGTATCATTAAAATCTCCCGTTATATAATACTCCACATCATTTGCGTATATTTTGCGAGCCTCCTCTCGAACGGCGACTGCCTGTTCAACACGCACCGATAATTTAGCGTCTACACCCGAGTCTTCGGGTGAAAAAATACTGGCTTGATGACGTTTGGAGGCTAGGTGAACATTAATAATTGCCAGAGTATTACCGGAAAATTTTTCGATAAACTCACATACTAAGGGTTTTCTCGAGCCTTCAAAGCACTCCATTTCTTTACCAAATACTCGCACTGAATCTTCGATTAATTCAACTCGGTTCGGGTTGTATAAAAAACCGTTGCGAATATTTCCACCGGGTTGACCACCGTCTGCACCCACTTCTGGTTCAACGTCGATCCAGTCATAACGAATACCGGACAATTCTTCAATGGTCTGAATTAATAAACCATAAGTCTTAGAAGCATCGACTACATCGGTTATTTCCGCACCATCATTATCTTGAATTTCCTGTAAAGCAACAATGTCTGGAATATTGGCTTGCAGCACCACCGCTTGAGCCAAGGTATGAAATCGACCCTCGCCCCAATCATCATCTATATCTTGACTGGGGTTCATCACCAAGGCTTCTGATTCCACGTGCGGGTCCAAGTTAAAACAATTGAGCGTCATTATTGTAAGCGCATTGTCACTCGGAATGAGGTTAGATTTAGTCAGGCTAACAAAATGATCTTCGTGTTTAAACGGTTCAGTTAGTGCTAACTGATATGAGCCAACACGATAATTCAATGGCGCGCTAATTTGGGTAATTAACTTAGAACCTACATTGAGCCGCGGCGCATGATTATAATTAGTGATGCGAAAACCCGGAAACCACCGCAATGGATCGATCGCCTCCACTATAATTCCTTGGTCAACAGTGCGCACACCACTACTATCTACGTTCTCCGCGTCCAGTGCCAATACATAATCACCAAAGCGATTACTCGGCGCGAGAAAAGTTTGTCCAGCGGCAATGGTAATTAACATACCCTCTAAGCTATTCAGCAAATTTGCTAATTCGTTAGGATTTTGAGGTAAAAATTCCTGCGTAAATTCTATGCTATGCACATCTCGCCCACGCTCACTTTTGACCCGGCTGGATTCCATATGAACTTGCGTTATGGGTTTGGCATTCTCTTCGCGAACGTAGTCCACACATTCGCCCGTCACTTCAACTTCGGACCACTGAGTAGCAGTCCAATCTGGACTGTAGACAAACACGCCATCAGAACCCTTGCCATCCCATTTTTTTTCTGGCGTTTGCAGAAAAAAACCACGGCGGACAACCGCAGTCACAACGCCAGTAACCGTAACAGTTTGCGTGGCATAAGGAGACAACAACGTATCTCCTTGAATATCTCGGATAGAAATAACAGGCATCAGGGGGGATTTTAGTATGCTATTTTTAGCGGCATTATAGCCGAAACCAGTCACTCTCGCTGCATCGAAGATCGATACGGATAAACTCGCCTCAGAAGCGCGATAAACAGCCCTATACAGGTGTAAATAAAACAGCCCTGAGCGAGTATTACAGACAGCCCTAAGCGGGTTTTATTAAAAGCGCGGGCGTGATAAACAGCCGAAAGCCTTAAGCCAGCTGCTCGGTTAAATCTTCGACTTTCAAATGTCGAACGTCTTGGCCTTCCACTAGATAGATCACATTCTCGCAAATATTGATGCAATGATCACCAATACGCTCGAGAGAACGGGCTGCCCACATCACATCCAGAGCATCCGCAATATTGTCAGGATCTTTTTTCATAAAATTTACCAAACGCACTACTACTCGCGAGTATTCTTCATCAATCGCTTGATCGAGGCGAATATTCTGCACGGCGCTGCGGCTTTCCATGCGAGCATAAGTATTCAAAGTGGAATTCAATAAGCCTTTTACATGCTCGCCTAATGACAACAATCCCTTGAAAGCTTTCAGCGACGCATCATTATCTAAGGCATGACGAACCATATTGGCCACACGTTCGGCTTCGTCACCAATTCGCTCTAAATCACGTACCGATTTTGAGGTCGCAATAATCAACCGCAAATCACCCGCTGCAGGTTGTCGGCGCGCCAAAATTTGGGTGCATTCTTCGTCGATCTGCATTTCTAGTTTATTGACCTTTTGATCAAGTTGAGCAACGTCAACAATCACTTCACTATCACCATCTTGCAAAGCTTCCAGAGTCTTATCTAATTGAGCTTCGACCAAGCCACCCATGGTTAATACGCGGGAACGAATTTCTTCTAATTCCTGATCGAACTGACGACTGATATGACCGCCAACTTTTATCTCATCATTCATTTTATTTATGCGATTTTAGCCAATACGGCCAGTAATATATTCTTCAGTTAATTGGTGCTGCGGGTTGGTAAATACTTGCGATGTATCATTAACCTCTATCAGCTTACCTAGGTGAAAATACGCTGTACGTTGTGAAACTCGCGCAGCCTGTTGCATTGAGTGAGTCACAATACAAATCGTGAAATTTTCACTAAGCTCACTCATTAACTCTTCTACCGTCGCAGTAGCGATCGGATCTAATGCAGAGCAAGGCTCATCCATTAGAATCACTTCGGGATTTACCGCAATCGCACGAGCGATACATAAGCGCTGTTGTTGACCACCAGATAAACCAGTTGCAGGTTCTTCCAATCGATCTTTAACTTCTTTCCATAGGCCGCAACGAATTAGACTTTTTTCGACCAATTCATCCAGCTCTACCTTATTGTCGGTTAAACCATGGATACGAGCGCCATACGCCACATTCTCATATATCGACTTAGGGAATGGATTAGGTTTTTGAAAGACCATGCCGACGCGGGCTCGCAATTCCACCACATCGATCTTACGATCGTAAATATTCTGATCATCGAGCAGCAATTCACCTTCCACTCTGCAAATATCGATCGTATCATTCATGCGATTTAAGCAACGTAAAAAAGTCGATTTACCACAACCAGACGGACCAATCATAGAGATGACTTGATGCTTACCAATATCTATATTGATATCGAAGATCGCTTGCTTATCACCATAATAGACATTGGTGTTGCGTACACTCATTTTTGGGTCTTCCAGCAATGGTAACCCGCTCGTTTGATAAGTCTCTTTCACAATCTCAATCGCTCCAACATCTACCGTATTCATATCTCACCTACTACCAAAATTTCACCACCGACGCTCAAGCCGTTTCCGTAGCCACACTGCGAAACTGTTCATACATATCAAGAAGGTCAATAGCACCATAATAGCAGCCGATGTTTTTTCTACAAAGGCTCGTTCGGGACTGTCCGACCATAAAAATATTTGCACTGGTAATACCGTAGCAGAGTCGGTGATTCCGGTCGGTGTGTCAACAATAAAAGCCACCATTCCAATCATTAATAGCGGTGCGGTTTCCCCTAGTGCCTGTGCCATTCCAATAATAGTACCCGTCAACATGCCAGGCATTGCCAAAGGTAAAACGTGGTGGGTAATTGTCTGCACTTTGGACGCACCCATGCCTAGTGCCGCTTCGCGAATTGACGGTGGCACCGATTTTATTGCCGCACGGCTGGAAATTATAATGGTTGGCAACGTCATCAAGGTCAACACAAAACCACCCACTAAGGGAACCGATCTAGGTAAACCAAAAAAATTAATGAACATAGCCAAGCCAAGCAAACCAAAAATCACCGACGGTACCGCAGCCAAGTTATTAATATTAACTTCAATAAAATCCGTCAGCTTATTCTTGGGCGCAAATTCTTCTAAGTAGATTGCTGTCGCCACCGCAATAGGAAATGATAGCGCAAGGGTTACCATCAAGGTTAAAAAAGAACCCAATATCGCTCCTTTAATACCTGCAAGCTCGGGTTCACGAGAATCTGAGTTGGTGAAAAAAATACTATTAAATCGTTTTGTAACTGCGCCCGATTCAGCCAACTGATGGACAATGCCTTCTTGCATGTCGCTAAGACGGCTAATCTTGTCTTCGGCGTCCAAGTTACGTCCATAACTGTGCTTGTAATAGGTATCAAAGTCATCATCAGCGATCATGCTTATAACCTTAGTAGTACCCATAATTTCAGGCTTATCCAACACCATATTTCGCAGCAATAGCGGCATATCGCTGGTAAACAGCGCGTACAGCTCACGTTTTTGACGGCGATCCGTTATCTGCGGATATTGTGCTCGGATGGATTTTTTAAAGAAACTCCCGAAGCTGGCCGCTTTTATTTCTTCTGGAGTGCTCTGCGCATCGATTCCGAGAACTTGCTCGTCAAAGGTAATTTCTACATCGACGTAAGTCTGAGTAAACGCGCCTATGCCTTTGCTAATAATGTCTGTAAATAGAAAAATTACGCAGGCCATGCCGAACATCACAGATATGCGGCCATACCATTGAAAGCGCTTCTCAGCAGCATGACGCTTTTTCATTACCGAAGTGCGTTTACCTAGCGGGTCTTTTTTTGCCGAAGATGGCGTTAGACTAATCATACTGTTCTCGATATTTTTTAA
>CAZJWW010000057.1:13709-15935 GCA_964549895.1 uncultured Gammaproteobacteria bacterium | reverse complement strand
CCGGAGGAGGAGGAAGTGGTATGCCAATCAAATCATCAATCAATAATGGCAACTTGATTCAGCAAAACTTAACTGCAGGGATTGTAGCCTAAGCAGTTCAATATATAGCCCAAACATATTCATTTTTAACCATTAATAACAATCACCTAGCAGTTATTAGTGTTTTGAGTGCATTTACCGAATTACCTAGCATTGTGAACCCGTTTTATAGGATATTTGTTAAGTTAAATTTGTGTTTCTATGTTTCTAAAGGATATGCCCGCACTTATGCATACACGTTTTTAAATACAGCTCACTCCATTGAGCTATAATTATGTGCGAGCAAATATACAAATCAATTATGGCCTCACAAAGCACTTATAATTCTACATTTGTCGATCGTTTATTCAGCGGCTTGGATAATGGACTCCGTAGTACCTTTGCTAAGCCTCAAGCAAAGCGAGCTTCACCTGCAGATTCATTTACATCTGACCCTATTGTCAACGACCAAGCATTGCAGCAATGCTCTGCTGCTCTGATGCGCGTCAACCATGTTGGTGAAGTCTGTGCGCAAGCCTTGTATCAGGGGCAGGCACTCACATCGCGCTCGCTAGCCGTACGCGATAAGATGCGCGAAGCTGCTAATGAAGAAATTGATCATCTAAATTGGTGTTTTAAGCGTATTGAACAACTCGATGGTCATACCAGCATTATGAATCCATTGTGGTATTTGGGTTCGTTTACATTGGGGTTTGGTGCGGGACTCGTAGGCGACAAATGGAGCTTAGGATTTCTTGCAGAAACCGAAAAACAAGTGGTCGAGCATCTTGAAAGCCATCTAGATCGCCTTCCTGAAGAAGACACCATAAGTCGCGCAATTGTGAGTCAGATGGCTGACGACGAAGCCAAACATGCTGATATGGCCGT
The DNA here is from genome assembly GCA_964549895.1 of uncultured Gammaproteobacteria bacterium. Lineage (GTDB taxonomy): Bacteria > Pseudomonadota > Gammaproteobacteria > Arenicellales > Arenicellaceae > Arenicella. The sequence continues at coordinate 15,029 of CAZJWW010000057.1, read as the reverse complement.
CGATAGCGGCGCGGCGGAACTACCAGAGGCGGTGAAACGAATGATGCGGATGACGGCCAGTGTAATGACGTCTATTTCGGAGAAAATTTAGAGCCGTTTAAAACATTAGTTCCGTTTAAAACAATTGCCCGCAAAACTTCTAAGCAACTTTTCTTGCTGTATGCGCAACAAATAGTGCGGCAGACAATAGAGCAACTGCACCAGCCTGATGCGCAGCTCCCAACACAACCGGCACTTTCAACACCAATACCGAGACACCTAAAGCGACTTGTAGAAGCATTATCCCGAACATCCAGCCACTGCGCGTTTTGAAGGATTGCTTGCTGGCTATTATGAAACACGCCGAGACTGTTACAACCACCAGCACCGCAATACATCGATGGAGAAACTGAATAGTGACGGCATTTTCAAATAAGTTGCGCCATGCAGGCGTCATTGCCATCCATCCACTGGGTATCCATTCTCCATTCATGGTAGGAAAGGTGTTTATAATAAAACCCGCTTTAGTGCCAGCTACGAAACCACCGCTGAGCATCATAATAAAGATGACAAGCACCGCTAGTAAACTAGATCGAAGAAAGACACCGCTGGCTTGCTTGTGAGGGACTTGTCCACGCAAGAAGTCCATGGCGAACCACAACATACTCATAAATATAACCACCGCCAAGCCAAGGTGGGCCGTCAGTCGGTATTGACTTACATGGGGTACGTCAACTAAACCGCTTTTGACCATGTACCAGCCCATTAAGCCCTGCAGACCACCCAGCAAAAACAAGCCAAGTAACTTTGCTTGCCAATCTTTAGGCACCATTCCTTTTAAGAAAAAGATCAACAATGGCACGAAATAAATCAACCCTATCACACGGCCCAAGACTCGGTGACCGTATTCCCAATAAAAGATACTCTTAAAAGCATCTAAGGACATGCCTGCATTAATTTTTAAATATTCAGGTGACGTTCGATATTTATTAAAGACCTCCATCCAAGCGGCCTCGTCGAGGGGTGGGATAATACCCATTATTGGCTCCCACTCCACCATAGACAATCCAGATTGGGTTAGCCGCGTGATGCCCCCTACTACTATCATAATGTAGACGACTGCGGCACAAAACAGCAGCCACCAGCCAAGTAGATAGGAATAATTATTATGGTCTGAGCGCGTCACGACAACTTACAAATCAGGATTAAACGGTAAGTAACGAGCCCTAATAGTAGATCGAGTTGAATGATAGTAGATCGAGTTGAATGAAGATCCGGTCGATAACAAGCAGCTCTTAAGTCCACAAGTTGAAACTCCTTCAGTCCACAAGTTGAAACTCC
>CAZJWW010000057.1:0-13609 GCA_964549895.1 uncultured Gammaproteobacteria bacterium | reverse complement strand
AGTCCACAAGTTGAAACTCCTTCAGTCCACAAGTTGAAACTCCGTCAGTCCACACCTTGAAACACTAAACTCGCGTTAGTGCCGCCAAATCCAAAGCTGTTTGACATAATGGTACGCACCGCTTGAGAGATATTTTCCATCACTATTGGAAAATCTACCGCTGAAGGGTCAAGGTCTTTAATATTGGCGGAAGCGGCCAAGAATTTTTCTTTCATCATAATTAGTGAATAGATGGCTTCGTGTACACCGGCTGCACCTAAGGCATGGCCCGACAGCGATTTAGTGGCGCTAATAAACGGTAATCTATCTTTAAACACGCGCTTTAGTGCTTCCAGCTCTTTAATGTCCCCTACCGGCGTACTGGTACCGTGGGTATTGATATAATCCACGGGGGTTTCAACAGTTTCTAAAGCTTGACGCATGCAACGGACAGCGCCTTCACCGGACGGCGAAACCATGTCATGACCATCGGAGGTAGCACCAAAACCAACCAGCTCTGCAACGATATTAGCGCCGCGCGCTTTAGCATGTTCATACTCTTCCAATACTAAAATTCCACCGCCACCAGCAATAACAAAACCGTCGCGATTAGCATCGTAGGTGCGCGATGCTTCGGTGGGAGTATCATTATATTTACTCGACATAGCACCCATTGCATCGAACAAAATTGACATAGTCCAATGCTCTTCTTCGCCACCACCAGCAAACACTGTGTGATGTCGACCTCCTCGAATTAAATCCGCCGCATGGCCAATACAATGCGCGCTGGTAGAACAAGCTGAACTAATCGAATAACTGGTGCCTTGAATGCCAAACATGGTTGATAAGCAGGCGGATGTCGTACTGCCCATAGTCTTTGGCACCGCATATGGACCAACGCGTTTAACGCCACGTTCCTTAGCTATTTCTGCCGCTAAGATATTATTAGCGGGCGAACCACCGCCAGAACCAGTTATCAAACCCACTTCAGGCGATTTAATTTCTTCCAAATCGAGTCGTGCATCAGCAATCGCTTGTTGCATGGCAATATAACTAAAAGCCGCTGCATCGCCCATAAAACGATAGGCCTTGCGATCAATCATCGCTTTAGTATCGATATTCACGCGCCCTGCAATTTGGCTGCGCATGCCAATCTCAGCATAGTCTTCACAGAACTGAATGCCTGATTTTCCAGCTTTTAAGTTAGCAGTAACCTCCGCAATATCATTACCTAAACTGGAGACTACACCCATGCCGGTTACTACTACTCTGCGTAAATTATTATTCTTACTCATGCTATTTCACTTGTTCGTCAAAAATTCCATCATATTTAACCTTACTCATCCGCTACGCCAAAGAGCCCTACTTTTAAATCGCTCATGGTATAAATTACTTCTCCATCGGCTATTACTTTAGCATCCGCAATTCCCATTACCAAACGCCTAGAAATAACTCTTTTAAGATCAATTTCATAGCTCACACGTTTGGCAGTTGCTTCCACCTGACCAGAGAACTTAACCTCACCAACACCCAACGCCCTGCCTTTACCAGGGCCGCCATTCCACGACAGGAAAAAACCCACTAACTGCCAAACCGCATCAAGGCCTAGGCAGCCAGGCATAACTGGGTCGCCAATGAAATGACATTGGAAAAACCATAAGTCGGGGGAAATATCTAATTCGGCAACTACCTTACCCTTGCCATAGACCCCTCCATCACTATTAATTTCAGTGATTCGATCGAACATCAACATCGGTGGCGCGGGTAACCGTGACAAGTCTTGCTCTGGTATTTCACCTTTACCATGAGCAATTAGTTCTTCGTAAGTGTAGCTGCTTTGCTGCTTCATAAATTGTGACTAAGGCGTTTAAGAGTTCGGATAATACCGAACAAAATTGAGGTGAATTACCGATTGTGTGTCGTTAACGGCTGTCGAATCGCCAAGCCTACCGTTAACACAGAAAAAAGCAAGCAACACGAGCAATACGGCGCTAGGAATTCAGCACCAAATACAGTGCCAAGGGAATAGTCACAATCGAAAACAGGTTGCCGATCATCACCATTGACGCAACCTTCTCGGGGTCTCTATTGTATTGTTCCGCGAGCATAAAATTGATTACAGCTGGCGGTAATACGCCAAACAATATGAGTATATTCTGATGTAACTCGTTTAATGGCAGTATCGCGCCAATCAGCAACGCCAAACTAATGCCCACTGCAGGACACAGTGCGGCCATCACCAAACCAACGCTAGAGTCACTCAAGTTTACGCGGGTCAAACGCACTCCTAAGGAGAACAACATAATTGGGATTGCGACCTTGCCGAGCATATCGATAGGAACCAGAACAGCCGCTGGAAAGGTCACATTTAATGCATTAATAATCGCCCCTAATATCACCGCTATAATTATCGGAGTACGCAGTACCTCAAAACCGCTTAAGCGACCGGAATAGATATAGACACCAAAGGTAAAACAGATAATATTGCCCATAACGACCAACATAATACCTCCACCAAGAGCAATATCACCGAGTGCAGAGACATACAACGGCAAGCCTAAGTTAGCCCAATTTGAAAACATCGCAGGCGGCGTAAATGACCGCCAAGATAACCCCAGAGTACGCGCAACAAAAAAGGCCACAACACCAGAAGCTAACATTAAAATAGCTCCTGCCAGCATCAACATCGCGTACTGTGCGGGGTAAAAATCCTCTTGAATGATTACGTGAAAAATCAATGCGGGCATAAATATATCCATGACCAATTGATTAGTAATGCGCATTTCTGGGCGCACCCGTGCCCCGTAGAAATACCCGATCGTAACGATCAGCAACAGCGGCATGACAATTTCAAATATCTGTTGAATCATATAAGTTTATTGAAGAAGAGTTTTCGCGCTAATTATAGACTAGAGAGCCCTACACTACTTGGTGTATTCTGCGCCCCATGAGCGGAAAAAAAGATCAACTTTATCAACAACCTTATACGTCGATAGACGGCTTTCAGTTTGATAGCAAAGTAGCGCAAGTGTTTGCTGACATGATAAAACGGTCGGTACCTGGCTATAGTCAAATTTTAGCCTTACTGCCTTCGTTAGTTCGTCAAGGATTAAGCACTGGAGTCCAAGGTTCATATTATGATCTGGGTTGCTCTTTGGGGGCCGGCATGATTGCCATGGCACAAGGCCTTCAGGATGCAGACTGTCTAGAGATAATCGGCGTGGACAACTCACCGTCTATGTTAGAGATCGCGGATAAAAAACTTAAAGATTTAAGTTCTCATTATAGTGTGAATTTTTTACTAGTAAACGACGATATTGAAAATCAATCTTTCGACAATGCCGCCATGATATTAATGAACTTCACGCTCCAATTTCTTCCGATTAACGAACGAAAATCGATAATCAAGCGTTGTTACGATGGATTAAATTTTGGTGGTCGAATGGTGTTGTCCGAAAAAATCCAGTTTGACAATGCCAATATTAATCATGCGCTAGTGGAGATCCATCATCAATTCAAGCAAGATCAAGGTTATAGCCAACTCGAAATCAGTCAAAAACGTGACGCTATTGAAAATGTGTTGATTCCCGAAACACTTGCAATCCACACACAGCGATTAAAAGAAGCTGGTTTTTCTATTGTGACACCGTGGATTCAAAACTTGCAATTCGTCTCTATACTCGCTATCAAGTGAGTCAACATGTTTAACTTCGATGGTTTTTTTGCGCGCAAGGAATTTGCGCAACACCATGACGGCTTTCGCGAGGCAATCGAACGACGCTTAAATCCGCAGCGCCATGGCGATTTACCTAAATGGTTGGATTTGCTAGTACGTTTACCAGATGCCGCCCCAAGCAAAATAGAGATCAATAAGGCGACCATTACGGTGGGCTCACGCAGCGATATTTCGGACGCGCAAAGCGCGCTATTACACGAAACCTTGATGGCCTTAGCCCCCTGGCGAAAGGGCCCATTCAACTTGTTCGGTACGCAAATTGATGCCGAGTGGCGATCGGACTGGAAATGGGATCGCGTGATCCCGCATGTAAGCGATTTAAATCAGCGACGCGTATTAGATGTGGGCTGCGGCACTGGCTATCATTGCTGGCGCATGTTGGGTTGCGGTGCTGACTATGTAATGGGGATCGACCCTTCAGCACGTTTTATTGTGCAACACCATGCAGTTCAAAAGTATGCGCAACATCGGCATTTTGATTTCATCCCTATCGGCATCGAAGATATGCCCCACGATTTACCACGCTTCGATACCGTATTTTCGATGGGAGTCTTGTACCATCGACGCAACCCCATTAATCACCTTAAGGAATTAAAAAATTTGCTTCACAAAGATGGAGAATTAGTCTTGGAAACATTGATAGTAGACGACGCCGATGAAGGCGTTTTGCGACCTCAGGAAAGGTATGCCCAAATGCGCAATGTTTGGAGCATTATGACCACCGACAAAATTCTAGAATTGTTAGATCATGCAGGCTTTTGTAATTTGCGCTGTGTAGATCAAAACATAACGTCACTAGAGGAACAACGTTGCACGCCATGGATGCAATTTCATTCACTCAAAGATTTTTTAGACCCTAGCGATATCAGCAAAACCATAGAAGGTTACCCCGCTCCGAAACGCGGATTATTTATCGCCGATCTCTAAGAGAGCTAAATAAAGGCCAGCCGCGTTAGCGACGACTGGCCTTTAGAGGAGTAACTAAACCAGACTAATTGGTTTCTGTGCTCGCATTGCTCAGTAATTCCTTAGTCGTTGTTTTATTTGCTGACTTAACCGAAATACCCAAGCGGCTAGTACGGCAAAAGGCTTTAACCGTGCGACCATCTTTGCGCTCATAGCCTTCTACCCAGCCACAAGTGGCATTTTGATTGCATTCATCTAAGTTCAAACCTTTGCACTGGCTCGCAGCATTAGCAGGAGTCGCCAGCGCCACCAGAGATAAGATAAATAGGCTAGACACGTTAATAAATAACTTATTAGTGCGGCCTGATTTGACGCTAGACAGTTTATTGCTAGATGGCTTACTACTAGATGATGGGAAAGCAGTATATTTAACTGCTGATGTGATTTTAGATTTAATCGAATACATGATGGATCTCCATTTATTTGAAATTTACGCAATCCTTGCGTTCGCCCCATTATTGAGACGCTTTCACTTTAGCCAAAACAATTTAAAATCGCCTCATCCGTTTGGGTGATATTTATTTAAAATGTTTACTCAGCTTAAGACCCTGCGCTTGGTAATTTGACTTCACCCCTTGCCCATAAATTATCGTTGGCCGTTCCAACATTTTTTCGTAAACCAAGCGCCCCACATTCTGGCCGTCTTCTAGTAAGAACGGCACATCAAAAGAGCGTACTTCAAGTACTGCCCGTGCGCCCAACCCGCTGGCTTCTGGCGCGCCGAAGCCTGGATCAAAAAAACCGGCATAGTGAACTCTAAACTCACCAACTAATGTGTCATAGGCAACCATCTCCGCGGCATAATCCAAGGGCACATGGACAGCCTCCTTAGAAACCAAAATGTAAAATTCACCAGGATCCAGAATCAAGGACTTATTATGTGCATACAAAGGTTCCCAAAACTCTTCTATTGGATGCGCAGCGGATTTATCAACATCAACAACGCCTGAATGGCGTTTTGCTCGATAGCCAATTAAACCGTCAGACATCTCACCTGAAAGATCGACACTTACTGGCACGCCATTTTTAATTTCATGGTTTGCAAGGTCACGTTCAACTAAGCGTTTTTCTTTATGTAAATGTATATGCCCATCATCATCGATAGCAGAACTACCCGCACGCAGACGCAGTTGCGAAAGTCGCGTCCTCCGTCTAACGAGGACGCTGAATGTTAATGGCGCTATTTCAGCATAGAGGGGGCCGCTATAACCACTTGGCACCTGTTCAAATTCCACGCCAAAGTCTGTAATTAAACGAGTAAACACATCCAAACGACCTGTTGAACTTTTAGGATTACCACCAGCCGCTAATTCTGCGGGAAGATTCAAACTCTCTTGCAGAGGCACTATATACACGCACGATTTTTCTAAGACAGCACCCGCCGACAAGTCGATTCGATGCATTGCCATTTCATCCAAGCATTGCGCCACAGTGCGATCACGCCCAGGTAAAAACGAAGAACGTACTCGATATGCCATACTACCGAGGCGTAAATCCACACTTGCGGGTTGAATTTGATCTGCATCCAAGGTGTCTTCACTTTGCAGCACGGCATCAGCAAATAATTGCTCAATATGCTGAGAGCCCAGCGCCCCATTTAAATCTAAAAACTTACTTTTCATCCTTATCTAAAATACGACAATTGAGAATGCCTGAGTTAAAAATACGTTATTGAAAACTGCTTAAGTGGAAACTGCTTCAGTTAAATATAATAGTACGATTTCTATATATTATGGCCTTGTGTTCCAACACTTTTTGCAGGGCATTGGCAAATACACTTTGCTCAATATCACTGCCCATTCGAATCATATCCTGGGTGGAAGAACCTGGTTTAACACGCAAAACATCTTGTTCAATAATTGGCCCTTGATCTAACTCGGCGGTAACAAAGTGAGAGGTCGCACCGATCAGTTTGACCCCCCTCTCATAAGCCATGGTATACGGCGTTCCACCCACAAAAGAGGGTAAGAATGAATGATGAATATTGATGATTGGACACGCTGCTTGCTGTATAAAATTTGCACTCAACACCTTCATATAGCGAGCCAGTCCGACAAAATCTGGTTGATAGCGATGGATGATTTCCAGCTGCTGCGCCTCATATTCCAACGCATCTCCTTGCCCGTTAGCACTGGTCGGGATGTAGAAAAATGGCACCCCGTGTCGATCCGCAACCATACGCATCGACTCATCATTACCAACAATAAAACTAACTTCAACAGCTGGAAAAAAGTTCGCTTCCACCTTATTTAATACCTCTATTAGTGCGTGCGGCTGTTTTGATACAAACAAGCCCAAGGATTGCTTGCGGTTCATGAATTTGACTTCATACCAACCATCGTAGACTTCTGCGATATTTGAAAACTCCTGACTAAACTCAGTTTCAGAATCCCAACGATCATTAAGCTGCCACTCACAACGTGAAAAAAACTGTCCATCATCCGTAAACTCTTCGTATCGAGAGATATTTAAATCTCTCTCAGTGAAAAAATTGGCAAGTGCCGCTATAACACCAACACCGTCTTTGCAACTAAACAATAAGGATGCTGTAGGCGACATATTTTCGTGACGAGCTTGAGTAGCGCTATTGGCGGTCGCGCTCTTTTGTTGTTTTTTATTATCGGGCTTGGTTATTTTTTTGGGCATGAGTTACAAATTTTACTATCAGAACACGGACCAAATTATACACCCTAATCGTGGAGCAATGTTCTTCACCGACGGTTCTTAACTGACGATTCGGCAATTGCCCAATGGCAGGCAAAGGATAAATCGTCTTCAGTAGACTTCATCCAAGGTTGTAACTATACTCAGGCCACGAATAAATTCTGTGGAAGAGAGGCAAGGGTTGGCAGGCTACATAGCAGTCGCTATTTAGTAGCAGTTAACTACCTTACCCGCCGAAGGCGCAACGTGCTCGCAACCGCTCAGGCAAAAGGACCGTAGAACCCGTGTTGCTTAAACACAATTCGTCTCTGGAGAGCGCGCCTGAACTAGGCGTCACCGAAGAGGTAATCTTTCAGGTAACCGGACAGAGGAGCAAAAACGATGGAAAGAACTACTGCGTCTACAAACCAAACCGCGGTTTTTCTTTAAACTTTAAACGTTTTTGCTTGATAGGTTAACAATGGCTTCGTCGAAAGATTCTTTGCAGAACAAATCCAAGGCAACACCCAAACCTACCCCGTTATTTCAACAACACAAAGATGCCGGCGCCAAAATAGTCGACTTTGGCGGCTGGGCGTTACCCGTTAATTACGGCTCGCAAATCGAGGAGCATAATGCGGTGCGCCAAGCGTGCGGTTTATTCGATGTTTCCCATATGACCGTATCGGACATCACCGGACCGCAAACTTTAGCCTTTCTGGAAAAACTGCTGGCAAATGATATCAATAAGATTTGTAACTTACCTGGCAAGGCGTTGTATAGCTGTCTTTTAAATAATAACGGCGGTGTGATTGACGATCTAATTGTTTACTACATCAATGACCAGCACTGTCGAATAGTTAGTAATGCCAGTACTAATCAAAAAGTCATTATTTGGATGTCACAACAAATAAGTTCTTTTGAGGCTGAGCTTAGCGAACGTCCGGAGTTGGCCCTGCTGGCCGTTCAAGGTCCTGAGGCACGGTCTATTTGCGAACAACAATTACCCCGTGAATTTGCTGCTATTGCGCAGTCGTTAAATCGGTTCCAAGGAGCTTTTTGGGGCGATGAATTCATTGGTCGCACAGGGTATACGGGGGAAGACGGCGTAGAGCTCATAATTAATCCCGTATTAGCGCAACAGCTGTGGACACGATTCATTGATGCGGGTGCACGAGCTTGTGGTTTGGGTGCTCGTGATACGTTACGACTGGAGTCAGGAATGGCTCTATACGGCAATGATTTAGATGAAGATCATACACCGCTGGAATCCGGTCTAGCGTGGACAGTTGTTTTGAACGACGATAGAGATTTTATTGGCAAAACCGCGTTACTTGAAAAACCAATACACCAATCATTGGGAATCATACTCAACGACAAGGGAGTTATTCGGGGCCATCAATCGCTATTGATAAACGACAATGTGATCGGTGAAGTAACTAGTGGCACTTTCTCACCCACCCTCGGGCAATCCATTGGTCTGGCTCGTGTGAAAAAAAATGCAAAGCTGGCGGTTGGCGATCAGCTGCAAGTAGCAGTGCGAAACAAACAACTTAATGCCACCGTAAGCCTCACTCCTTTTGTTAAAAATGGTTCAGCAACTAACTGAAACTTATTTCTATTGACTTATTTTCTACTGACTTATTTTTATTAATTTGCCCAAACGAGAAAACAGCGCAATGATTACAGACTCTTTTGCAACGCGACATATTGGCCTTACGGATAATGACATTGCTTTTATGTTGAAAGAATTGGGTTACAACTCCTTGGATGAGCTGACAGCCGCAGTAGTACCGACAAACATTGCCGACAATACTCCGTTGGACCTGGCCTCGCCGTTAAGCGAAGAACAGGCCTTAGACGAACTGCTTGCCCTGGCCAAACAGAATAAAATTATTAAATCGTGTATCGGACAAGGTTACTATAACACTCATACCCCCAAGGTCATTCAACGCAATGTACTGGAAAGCCCTGCTTGGTATACAGCCTATACCCCCTATCAACCGGAAATTTCACAGGGGCGTTTGGAAGTATTGTTCTACTTTCAAACCATGATCACTGAATTGACTGGATTGGATATTGCCAATGCCTCTTTACTAGATGAAGCCACGGCGGCGGCAGAAGCTCTGGCATTAGCTCATCGAGTACACAAAGGTAAAAAACAAACGTGTTTGGTATCTAAATATTGCCATCCGCAGACATTGGCCGTGCTAAACACTCGAGCAACGCCACTCGATATAGAGCTAGTATCATTCGACGAAACAGAAGCAGTATCGATTGATGACGAAGTTTTCGCCGTTATCGTGCAATACCCCGACAGCTACGGCACCATAAATGATCTTCATAAACTCTGTGAAAAAGCCCATGATGCCGGTGCATTGGTTATCATGGCGAGCGATCTACTGGCGCTTACCTTACTGAAATCCCCGGCCGAACTGGGCGCTGATATCGTGATTGGTAATTCGCAACGTTTTGGTGTGCCGTTAGGTTTTGGTGGTCCACATGCCGGCTTCTTCGCGGTTAAGGACAAATACAAACGCAGTATGCCAGGTCGCTTGGTGGGAGAGTCTTTGGATGTCCATGGACAACCCGCATATCGACTAGCACTGCAGACTCGCGAACAACATATTCGCCGCGAAAAAGCCACCTCAAATATTTGTACAGCACAAGCTTTATTGGCCATTATGGCGACCTTGTACGCAATCTATCATGGCCCCATCGCATTACGTGCTATTGCCCTGCGTGTGAATCGGCTGGCACTTAGTTTGGCGGCCGGTTGTCAAAGCCTCGGACTCAAAACAAATAATGGCATTTTTGATACTGTCACTCTGTACGATGTCAATGCCGATGCCCTACTGAGTGAAGCCCTAGAGTGTGGCTATAACTTAAACCGTCGCAGTGCAACTGAGGTGTCAATCGCGCTGGACGAAACCTTAACGGCTGCAGACGTAGTAGCATTGCTTAATTGTGTCGATAAGCAACTCAAAACTGACTCACAATTTGAACAGTTGGAGCAGGTCGCCGACCTAGCAGATGAGTATTTGCGCAGCGATAACTATTTAAGTCAGACAGTTTTTCATCGATATCATAGCGAGACGGAAATGATGCGCTACGTGCGTGGTTTATCAGATAAAGACATTGCCTTAGATCGAGCCATGATTCCTTTAGGCTCCTGCACCATGAAACTTAATTCCAGCGCGCAAATGATGCCAGTCACTTGGCCTGAGTTCGGACAAATTCACCCAATGGCACCGCAGGATCAAACGCAAGGCTATCAAAAAATGATTAGTCAGCTTGAAAAGATGCTCTGCGTTTGCACCGGTTACGATGCGATTTCCTTGCAACCGAATGCGGGCTCGCAAGGTGAATATGCGGGCCTGTTAGCAGTTAAAAATTATCATGAGGCAAATGGCCAAGCAGAGCGAGATATTTGTTTGATCCCAAGTTCAGCACACGGCACTAATCCGGCCAGTGCACAAATGGCCAATATGCAGGTAGTGGTCGTGAAGTGTGATAGCGATGGCAATATCGACCTTAACGATTTAAACGCCAAAATTGGCGAACATCCGCAGCGCATTGCGGCCATTATGATTACCTATCCTTCTACTCACGGCGTATTTGAAGACCACGTTACTGAGGTTTGTGAGGCCGTGCATAAAGCTGGCGGTCAAGTCTACATCGATGGTGCCAATCTAAACGCTTTAGTAGGCTTGGCTCAGCCTGGAAAATTCGGTGGCGATGTTTCGCATTTAAACCTTCACAAAACGTTCTGTATTCCTCATGGCGGTGGTGGCCCTGGCGTAGGGCCTGTAGCAGTGAGATCACATCTTGCTGCTTTTTTGCCTGCCGACGACCACAACCCCGAGCGCGGTGGCGCCCCAGTAAGTGCAGCTCCGTTCGGCAGCGCTGGCATATTGCCAATATCATGGATGTATATTCGCATGATGGGTGCCGAGGGATTACGCCTAGCGACGCAATGCGCAATTTTGAGCGCCAACTATGTAGCGCATAAATTACGCCACAACTACCCTATTCTCTATACGGGCAATAGCGAGCTTGTAGCGCATGAATGTATTATTGATGCACGGCCAATGAAAGAAGCAGGTGTTAGTGTTGACGACATCGCCAAACGCCTAATAGATTACGGATTTCACGCGCCGACCATGAGTTTTCCAGTACCGGGCACGCTAATGATTGAACCAACTGAGAGTGAATCACTCGCTGAACTCGATAGATTCTGCGGTGCGATGAATGGCATCTTCGCTGAATACATGAAGGTTAAAAATGGCGAGCTACCTGTTGATAACTCCATGTTAAGTAATGCGCCACACACTATGGAGTTTTTGTTAGACGATGACTTAAATATCCCCTACTCGCGCCAATACGCTGCAAGCCCCGAGCAACTATTAGAAGAACAATCGGAAAAAAGGCTTAAATATTGGCCACCGGTTGGCCGTATCGACAATGTCTTCGGCGATAAAAACTTAGTGTGCAGTTGTCCACCGATGAGCGACTATCAAGAATAGCCTTATGTAGAGAACCACTGGATTTGAGAACAATTGGTTCATGAAAACCGCCGACTCTTACGAAATTTGGGTTCGCATCGAGACAATTGCTTTGCATACACATCTGATCGCTGATTTACTTTTGCCGCCACATTGATCAACCATTGCTTTTTCTTAAAAGTGCCTCTTGCGTAGCCGCCCTGACCTTCATGATAGTTAAGATAATGCGCATTGGCGTCCAACTTCGACACATTGTTGCGCTTGTGTGTCACATCCATATACCATTGAACGAAGTCATAGGCATCGGCAAATTTAGTACGCTTTGCCGATTTACCTGTGGCTTTTTCGTACTCCGCCCAAGTACTCTTTAGCGCCTGCGCATAACCATAAGCATCACTGGCACGCCCGCGCGGAATAAAGCCTAGCGCGTATTTTTTAGGTGGTCTGGCTTTGGCTTTGAAACGTGATTCCTGATACATAATAGCCATTGGCAAATAAATTGGCGCACCCCATTTATCCGAACTCTTTTTCGCCGCTTTATACCAACGTGGATTTTTACTAAATATTGAACAGATATCATTAATATTGGCCGATTCGTTGGGCGTAGAACCGCAGCCAGCTAACAGGCTTAGCATTAATACAAAAATAATAGCTTTGACTTGCATAAGGAGTGCTCTAGAGCTTTTCATTGAATACCTCTTTAACCAGTTTTAAATGTCGTCTACTTACTTGAAAAACTAAATCAGTATGGTGAAGTTTAAGCGCCTTTTGCCCATCACCATCACTGATCAGTTCTTTCAAATACCGTTTATTGATTAGTGAACTGCGATGCACACGAACAAAGCCCTTTGCTAAAGATTCCTCCAACGTTTTAAGTGTGTAATCAACAATCACCTCGGTGGAATCCATCAATCCAGCGACAACGGACTTGCCTTCTGCTCTAAAATACACCAAATCCGCCACCGGGAGCTTGGCAAGATAACCGTCTTGATCAATATTAATTTGTTGGTCATCTGAGGAAGTTGATTCAAGGTGATGCAATTGCAATCGGCTTAAGCGTTGAGCTCGCAATATCGCTGTTTTCAGATCATTATAATCAATCGGTTTGAGCAAATAGGCCACTGCCGAGGTAGAAAACGCCTCAAGTGCATATTCATCATAGGCCGTGCAAAATATAATCGCTGGCGGCTCACTAAACTGCTCCAATATAACTTTAGCAGCTTCTAAACCAGTCATGCTTGGCATTTCAATGTCCAACAATAAAACATCGGGCTCATGCTTTTCGGCGAGCTCAATTGCTTCCTTGCCATTAGCACCAATTGCCAATAATTCAACTTCCGACATAGCATTAATGAAACGCTCTAGGCGCGCCCGAGCTAACGGCTCATCATCTACCACAACCACTGAAATTGACGAGCTCAAAGTTGTACCATTCTCAAAGTTGTACCTTTCTAATTCGTTTAGGTAACCGCATTACCACCGAATAATCCGCGTCGTTAACTCTAGCATTGAACGAGTAATCGTCATCATACATGACTTGCAAACGTTCTTTTATATTATCAATAGCAATCCCAGTGCCGTGACGCTCAGAGGGCTTGGCGGGAATAGTATTATTGATTTTTAGAGACAAATGATTGCTTGATTCGCGTACATTCAAACGCACTCTGCCTATACCGGCTTCGTCGTAAACACCGTATATTATTGCGTTTTCAATCAAAGGTTGCAGAATCAGTTTAGGCACATAAAATTTATCGGGGTGCGTCACTACTATGTCACTACT
>CAZJWW010000056.1:0-16147 GCA_964549895.1 uncultured Gammaproteobacteria bacterium | reverse complement strand
TGGCTTGGTAGGCTGGTTGCTGGCACCATTTAAATTACTCCGTGCTTTGTGGCAGAGCGCCAATGCTATTCGCCGTACTCAGCCAGATTGTGTTCTTGGCATGGGAGGCTTTGTGGCTGGCCCAGGCGGCGTAGCCGCACGGATTTTAAGCAAGCCGTTAGTGGTGCATGAACAGAATGCGGTAGCAGGCTTAACCAACAAGTATCTTGCCAAAATTGCATCTAGCGTACTGACTGGCTTTCCGGACGTATTGGGTTTAAAGCAGGGCGCGAAATGGGTAGGCAATCCGGTGCGCAAATCGATTTGTCCCAATATTTCTGAAACGTCTGGCATTAACATCCTAATTATTGGCGGCAGTCAGGGTGCGCACTCTTTAAATGAAAAGTTACCTTCGATCTTTGCTGAATTGGGCTTGGGTGAAGACGATATGGGCAATGACAGTTTAGATACCGATCGCTTAAAGCAGATAAAGGTTTGGCATCAAACCGGACGCAACCGTTCTGAAAAAGTAATCGCCGCATATGACTCAAAAAATATTCCTGCAAAGGTGTCTGAGTTTATTGACGATATGACCGAGGCCTATCAATGGGCTGATTTGTTGATCTGCCGAGCGGGTGCCATGACAATTGCCGAATGTTGCGCGGCTGGCTTACCATCTCTGCTGGTGCCATACCCTTTTTCTGCAGGTGATCATCAGCTTAAAAATGCCCAGGCGTTAGTTGATATAGGCGCTGCAAAATTAGTTTCCAACCAACAATTGGGCGAGCCAATTATGCTCGAGACCTTAGGCGCGCTGTTAGCAGATAAAGACGCACTAATGTCAATGGGCGGCAGGGCGCATACTTTACATAAAGCCGACGCTTTGCAACAAGTGGTTAACGTTTGCCAAGACTTAATGCGTTCGGGTGGTAGTCATGCGTAATCGCGTTAAGAATATTCACTTTGTTGGAATCGGTGGCAGCGGTATGTCAGGGATTGCCGAAGTGTTGGTAAATTCAAATTATGTGGTTAGCGGTTCAGATATCAATGAAAGTCCGGTGACCAGACGTCTTTCCGAAGCAGGTATCCATGTTGTCATTGGGCATCATGTGGACAATATTAAGGATACCGATGTTGTGGTTGTCTCTTCAGCGATTGATACTGATAATCCAGAAATTAGCGGCGCTTTAGAAGCCAATATTCCAGTTATACCCAGAGCAGAGATGCTCGGCGAGTTAATGCGTTTTCAAAAGGGCATAGCTGTCGCAGGCACGCACGGGAAGACCACTACCACCAGTCTGGTGGCAGCGATTCTGATTACCGGTGGTCTGGACCCTACTTTCGTGGTGGGTGGTTTAATCAATAGTGCAGGTGTTAATGCCAAACTTGGTGGGGGTGAATATTTAGTCGCCGAAGCCGATGAAAGTGATGCGTCGTTTTTAAATCTGATGCCAGAAATGGCAGTAGTCACAAATATTGATGAAGATCATATGGTGACCTATCAGGGTGATTTGTCTACCTTGAAAAACACCTTTATTAATTTTCTACAGAACCTGCCATTTTATGGCCTAGCGGTGATTTGTGAAGATGATGAAAATCTGCGTTCTATTCGAGATCAAATACACAAGCCAATTCTTAGCTATGGCTTAAGTCAAGAAGCCGACTATCGTTGTTATGGCTTACAACAACACGGCGTGCGCATGACCTTTAAGGTTGCCAGGCCTAGTAGTCAAAATGATTTAGATATTGAGCTCGCTATTCCAGGGCAACACAACGTATTGAATGCGACTGCTGCTATTGCAATAGCCAGTTATCTCGAGATAGAAGATGACGCTATTATCCAAGGCTTGAAAGACTTTCAAGGAATCGGTCGTCGTTTTCAAATTTTTGGTGATGCAGATTTTAATAATAAGCATGTGACCATGGTCGACGACTACGCGCATCATCCAGTGGAGCTGGATGCGACTCTAAGCGCAGCTAGGGGGTGTTGGCCTGATCGGCGACTACTCGCTGTATTTCAACCGCATCGTTATAGCCGCACCTTTGATTTATTTGATGACTTTGTTCAAGTTTTAACTGATCAGAAAGATCTTGTGCTATGCGATGTGTACCCTGCAGGTGAAGAACCCATCAGCGGTGCCAATGGTAAAGATTTAAGTCAGGCCATTCGTGTGCGCGGTACTAGTAACCCTATTTTTATTTCTGATATAGATGATCTAGAGACCGTTTTAGAACCGCTAGTATTGGACGGCGATGTAATTTTAACCTTGGGCGCGGGCAGTATTGGTAAAGCCTCTAAACAGCTTTATGAAACCCTCACCGGGGGTGCTCAATGACAAATGCAGAGTTTGGTAAGGTTGCCGTGTTAGTCGGTGGAATTTCAGCGGAGCGAGCGGTATCTCTGGACAGTGGTGCAGCAGTATTTAATGCGCTGTTAGCACGCGGTGTTGATGCGCATATGATCGATGCCAATCCCGATAATATCGGTGAACTAAAAGCGCAAGGGTTTGATCGGGCTTTTATTGTTTTACACGGTCGCTGGGGTGAGGACGGAATAGTGCAGGGCGCCTTAGAAGCTGTCGGTTTACCTTATACCGGGAGCGGCGTGTTAGGTTGCGCTTTAGCGATGGACAAATTACGAACTAAGCAAGTTTGGCAAGCATTGAATTTGCCTACTGCGAAATATCGAATACTGCGTACCAAAGATGATTTAGCTGGTTTGATTGAAGACTTAGGTTTGCCATTGTTTTTGAAACCAACATGCGAAGGATCAAGTGTTGGGATTGGTAAAGTCAGCGAGCCAGATGAATTGATGGGGGTGTACAAACAAGCAACACAATGTGGCGATGATGTATTAGCCGAGCAATTTATTCCTGGAGCAGAAGTGACCGTTGGTATTTTGAATGGTGAGGCCTTGCCCGCCATAACGATGCGTACCGAAAACGAATTTTATGATTACCAAGCGAAGTATGAATCTGACGATACTCAGTATGATTGCCCGGCGAGTTTGGGAGAAGACCTCGAAACCGAAGTGAGAGCTCTAGCGTTAACGGCCGCCAATGCCGTTGACGTGTCTGGATGGGGTCGCGTCGATATGATATTGGATGCGCAACGACGCCCAATGCTGTTAGAAGTGAATACCGTACCTGGCATGACCAATCACAGCTTAGTGCCGATGGCCGCAGCTGCAAATGGTATGAATTTTGATCAACTGGTAGTAGAAATTCTTAAGACCAGCGTCGGGAGGGCGGCATGAATAACGCGCGCGCGCTGGCAAATCAAGAACGAGAAGCACAAGTGCGGCGCATCAATCGTGCTGGCTATCGAATGTTAATGCTAGTCGCAACGGTTTTATCCTTTGTCACGGTTACTTTATTAGTCGCTGATCAACTCTACCGACCTCAAGCATTTGCCATTGACCAGTTGAAGATAAAGGGCAAATTCAAATATATGAATCCCAGTGAGATTGAAGAAGTAATACTCGAGCAATCCATCGGTAATTTCTTTTCCGTGAATTTAGACAGAATCAAGCGACGTATTGAAACGTTGCCATGGGTGAAATATGCGCAAGTACGCCGCGAATGGCCAAATGCTTTGCAGGTAACCATAATTGAACATCGCCCGGTTATGCGCTGGGGGAAAGACCAATGGGTTAATGCCTCTGGGGAAGTAATTGATGTGCCGAACGTGGCCGTCAATATAAAACGCCCAATGGTTTTGTCAGGCAATCGAGACGACGCTGCCTTAATTTTAAAACGTGCCTTCCTTTGGAAAAAACGCTTAAGTCAAGATGGGCTCGAACTGCATAGTGTCAATTTGAGTGGCACTCATGCTTGGACCCTTGGAATTCACCACGGCTTAAGCGATTCGAAGTTTGAGCTATTACTTGGCCGTTTAGAGGCTGAGCAACGGCTTGAACGTTTTCGTTCTTTATTTGATAAACGCTTTTCAAATTCTAACCAACGTCTGCAGAGGGTCGATGCGCGCTATCCCGACGGATTGGCGATTAATTCTACTCCTGTGCCTATTCAACCAATTGACCCTTCAGCCAGCAAAGAACTGGCTTCAAACTAATGAAACTCTTCCATACGTTATCACTCTTCTACACGCCACTGATGGGTGATCAGCAATGAGCCGTAAAGAAGACAATAAGCTAATTGTGGGATTGGATATTGGCACCTCCAAGGTTCTCGCGATTGTGGGTGAAGTCAATGTCGATAATGAGGTAGAGATTATTGGCTATGGACATCATCCGGCCACAGGCATGCGTAAAGGTGTAGTTGCCAATATAGAGGAAACGGTTACTGCGATTCAGCGCGCCGTGGAAGAAGCTGAGTTGATGGCTGGTTGCCAAATATACTCGGTTTATGCTGGTATCGCGGGCGCGCACATCAATAGTTTCAATTCTGAAGGGGTAGTCGCAGTAAGAGACAGTGAAGTGGACGAAAATGACGTAGATAGAGTCATTGAATCGGCTAAAGCTGTGGCTATTCCAAATGATCAATCGATTCTACATGTACTGCCACAAGAATTTATTATCGATGGCCAGGAAGGGATTCGCCACCCTATTGGCATGAATGGAATTCGCCTAGAAGCTAAGCTGCATATGGTGACGGCATCGGTTAGCTCGGAAAAAAATATCGAGAAGTGTATTCGTCGGTGTGGCCTCGAAGTTGATGACATTATTCTAGAGCAACTGGCCTCATGTGAATCGGTATTGACCAATGATGAAAAGGAGTTGGGTGTTTGTTTAGTCGACATCGGTGGTGGTACTACCGACATAGCGGTTTACTCAGAAGGTGCAGTTCGTCATACCGCGGTCATACCGGTGGCTGGTGATCAGATTACTAACGATATAGCCATAGCGCTGCGCACGCCAACACGATCCGCCGAAGAGCTTAAAAAAAGTTATGGCTGTGCCTTACGCCAATTAGCGCCTGCCGAACAAAGTATTGAAGTGCAGACGGTGGGCGACAGGCCTCCACGCAAGTTGTCGAAACAGACCTTGGCAGAAGTCGTCGAACCTCGGATTGAAGAGTTATTTGATCTAGTCAAAATCGATTTGCGTCGCAATGGTTACGAACACCTGATTCGGTCTGGTGTCGTGCTGACTGGTGGCAGCTCGAAGATGGAAGGCATGATTGAACTGGCTGAAGAAATTTTTCATTTACCAGTGCGCTTAGGAATGCCTAAGTATTTAGGCGGGCTCAGCGAGGTAGTGAAAAACCCAATTTATTCAACAGGGGTTGGTTTGGTGCAATTCGGCCATGCTAACCAAAGCGAGTCACGTTCCGTGGCTAAAACAGAATCTCGAACCCGATTAGCTTGGCAACGTGTCAAAAATTGGTTTCAAGGTAACTTTTGAGGGATGACAGTGCTCCGGTGCTTAGTTCTTTTAAATAAATTATTCATTTTAATATCGGGAGAAAAAAATGTTTGAACTACTAGATACAATTGACCAGCAGGCGGTGATTAAGGTCGTCGGAGTTGGTGGTGGTGGTGGTAACGCCGTTAACTACATGCAGGACTCGAGCATCGAAGGCGTCGAATTTATTAATGCCAATACTGATGTGCAGGCACTGCAATCATCGGGTTGCAATACTACTTTGCAGCTAGGTGGAACTTTGACTAAAGGCTTAGGCGCTGGCGCTGACCCAGATGTAGGCCGTCAAGCGGCAATAGAAGATCGCGAACGAATTGCCGAAGCATTAGCTGGCAGCGATATGGTTTTTATTACAGCCGGCATGGGCGGTGGTACCGGTACTGGAGCTGCACCGGTTATTGCGGAAATTGCTAGAGATCTAGGTGCATTGACGGTAGCGGTTGTTACTCGCCCCTTTATCTTTGAAGGTGCACGTCGAGATAAACTAGCTGATCAAGGCCTTAAACTCTTGAAGGAGTCAGTGGATTCTTTGATTACCATTCCCAATGAAAAATTATTAGAGGTCATGGGCAAAGAGGCTTCACTGCAAGACGCTTTTGCAATGGCTAATGATGTTTTGCGTAATGCCGTACAAGGTATTTCGGAATTAATTACGAGCCCTGGATTGATTAATGTGGATTTCGCTGATGTGAAAACCGTAATGTCTGAGATGGGTCAGGCGATGATGGGAGCAGCAACTGCGACGGGTGCTACTCGCGCGCAGGAAGCCGCTCGCAACGCACTTAGCAGTCCACTGTTGGAAGATACCAATATTAAAGGTGCCAAGGGTATTCTGGTAAATGTATCGGCTGGACCGGATTTATCGATTGGTGAATTTGGAGAAGTCGGCGGTATGATTCGCGATATGGCATCAGACGATGCCACGGTGGTGATAGGCACCTCGATAGATGCTGAAATGAAAGACGCTCTGCGAGTCACAATGGTCGCAACGGGTATCCAAGGTGATGTGCCCAATAAGGCACGTCCACGAAATGTGTCTGTGGTGCAACCTGTCGCTAAAGCGGTGGGTAGTAACTTAGGTAATTCAGGTTCAGGGGGTACGAATTCCGACGGATTTTATGATGCTCATGAATCGTCGTTGGATCTCGACGATGAATCTTCGTTGTTAAGCGGTGGACGAAGATCCGGTCGCGATGAGTTACCGTTATATGATGCTGACGGAGACAGTCAATTGGATATACCCACATTCTTACGTCGTCAAGCAGATTAATTAAAAGCAATATAGTTAAAATTAATCTTAGCTTTGCCACACTTTAGTTATGTTTTTTATGTGTTTTTTCAAAAATATCATTTTGGAAAGCGAAGCGCCAAACCTACACAATCTCTCCCGTTTCGTGTAGGATTTGGCGCTAATCGCATAAAAACTAAACTAATTTGGCGAAAAGTTGTCAGAAAACGACGCAAAATTAACTAAAAATTCAACTTATTGCATAATTTCGCCATAATTTCGCCATTTAAATGTAATATTTGTCTATAATCTCCGCTCTAATAAGTAAGACAAAAGATTACAGCTAAACGACATCGAGCTGACATCTAGTAAATCATAAATTCCACACTTAAATTCCACCTGAGAAGAGCTGGCTAAAATGATTCATCAACGCACCCTAAAAAATGTGATTCGAGCTACTGGCGTAGGTTTGCATACGGGTGAAAAAGTTTACTTAACGTTGCGTCCCGCGGCGGTAAATACAGGTGTGGTTTTTCGCCGCGTTGATCTTGATCCCGTCGTTGAACTTTACGCCAAGCCAGAGCGTGTTGGTGATACTCGCTTATCAACTGCGCTACAAGAAGGAGACGTTTCTGTTTCAACTGTAGAACACTTAATGTCAGCCCTGGCGGGTTTAGGAATTGACAATGTCTACGTTGAGTTGACCTCACCTGAAGTCCCGATCATGGATGGCAGCGCTGCTCCATTTGTATTTCTAATTCAGTCTGCTGGGGTTATAGAACAAAGCTCCCCCAAAGAATTTATTCGAGTTACTAAGCCAATCAAAATAGAAGACGGCGATAAGTGGGCGAAATTTGATCCTTTTGAAGGATTCAAGGTTTCTTTTGCGATTGATTTTGATCACCCAATTTTTAATAAATCACCACAAAACGCGACTGTAGATTTTTCAACCACTTCTTTTGTGAAAGAAGTGAGCCGTGCCCGAACCTTCGGGTTTATGCATGAAGTAGAGGCGCTGCGCGAAGCGGGCCTTGCCTTAGGCGGTAGTCATGACAACGCAATAGTAATGGATTCTTATACTATATTGAATGACGATGGTTTGCGTTACGAAGATGAATTCGTAAAACATAAAATTTTAGATGCTATCGGTGATTTATATTTATTAGGTCACCCTTTAATAGGCGCCTTTAGCGCTTATAAGTCTGGTCATGCGCTCAACAACAAACTGTTATGTGCGTTGGTGCAGCAGCCAGATGCATGGGAACTAGTAACCTTTGATGACCCACAAGATGCCCCAATTGCGTTTATGCATTTGGCTGGAGCCTAATTTACCTATTAGTTTCATAAATAACCATTACAAATTAGTGGCTTAAATGCTAATCTTAAGGCAGAAGAGTCAGCATTAGACTGATATCTATTAAAAATATAATAAAAACTATTTTTTTGAGGGATTGAATGACAATATATTGTGTTCTCCCTACAACAGAATTGCTTGAATTAATCTGGAGTGCTTCGTCGAAATAGAATCGACGGTAATACGAGATTAATTTTAAACTTCCTGTTGATTACACTTCCCAAATAGTTATATAAAAACTAGAGAGTTTTATTAAGAGTGTCGGCCAAGCGCCGCAGTGATTCACGTAATTGTGAGTTGTCGGTTTTCTGTCCACAACTTTTAATTGACTGAATAGATGTTGTGCTTGGTTGTATCGGTTGAGCCTGTTCGTTTAGCTGCTGCTTGTTGTTTGGCTGTTCAGACATAATCGACATGCAAACTTTTATACATTTGATATTGCTGAAGCCAGCTGCATGCAAAGTGTTAAGTAAGTTAGTTTGTTGATGCCTGATGTGTGATGCTTCGACTGGGCTAAAGCAGTTAATTTTGAGCGTGCCGTTGATGATATCAATAGGTACGGAGTTTTGAATTTCGGTGCTGTTTGTTTCAGGGTGCTTTGATTTAGGACTTTTTGTTTTAGGGCTTAGCGGTATCGACAGATGGTTCGCCGACCAACGAAGCCAAATCGGTGTGATTTTTAATAGCATCGTCTGAGTTTCGTTTAGCTGACGATGCAACGGTAATCGCTCAATTAGTTGAGTTATGTTTTTGTGAGAATTTTTCACACGAATAGAATAATACCTTTAGTGTACTTTTTGCAATGACGTAGTTAACACCACGGTAGTTACTACGACAGTGAAATCGGGTAACAACTGATTTAAAAGTGTAACGACGTACTAATGTTTGTAACTTAAAAGGTTTGTGATTTAAAAGTTTGTGAATTAGAAAATGGGTCAATTTTGAAAGTAATACTACTAAAAGATAATACAGCGAGTAACGGGGTCAAGACGCTTTCTGGGAAAAAGCTACTGATAGGAGGAATTGCGGCGTTTGTCGCTCTGCCAATAGTGCTCGGATTGGCTACCTATTGGGCCGTATCGACAATTGACCGTTCGTTAAACCCTTTTATTGATCCTGAATATAGAATTGCTGTTGAATCTCGCGTGAACGAACAAAAGCAAGAAATCGTAAAAACGCGCGAATACGTGCGCCAGCATATGGACGTATTAGGTCGAAGAATTGGTAGTTTGCAAGCACAAGTGTCACGCATTAACGCCGTTGAATTACGTATTGCTGAAATGTCTGGAATCAGTTTAGAAGACTTTAAATTTGAGGATGATCCTCCGATCGGTGGAGTCACCGAGATTGCGGATGAAACTGATTCAGATCAAGTCGATATTGAGAATGCTATATTGGCGATCGAAAAAGAATTAGCTTTGCGTGAATCGCAAATTTCGGCGGTTGATTTTTTGTTGTCACGTAAAAATTTACAATCGCAACAGACGCCAGCCGGCTGGCCGGTAGAAGGTGGCTGGATATCATCTAGCTTTGGTTCGCGTTTGCACCCAATGTCTGGTAAAAAGCAGTTTCACCGGGGGGTGGATATCCCTGGTAAGCTGGGAGCCAATATTTTAGCAGTAGCCGACGGCGTGGTCTCGCGTTCGATTCGCAGTAGAGGGTATGGCTGGCTGGTTGAGATTGATCATGGTGACAGTTATTCCACGTTGTACAGCCACAATAAACGCAACTTAGTGATCGAAGGTCAGACTGTGTTAAAAGGCGAAGCCATTGGTCAAGTAGGATCTACTGGTCGATCAACTGGGCCGCATGTGCATTTTGAAGTTAAGAAAAATGGTCGAACTATTAATCCGGTAAAATACTTATATAAGAAAAGTTAAACTGAGCTGATCGCAACTGGAAACTGGCTCTATTGGGCCGTCACTACAGTTAGCCAAAATTAATAAGTATTAAGGGGCCAATTGGCTCCTTTTCTATGTGTATATTAAGGCCTACTACTATAGGGAAATTCGCTATTACGCCTTATACTTAGGAATAATTCAAAAATATAAAGACGAAGCTTTGATGACGTAGTCATTTTGAAGTAAATTTTAACGTAATTTGAAGACTCGTCGACGAATATGGCTATTTAAAGGCTAATAGGAATACATTGTGTTTAAGAAAATTTTCGGTAGTCGTAACGACCGAGTAATTCGACAGCTGTCGAAGCAAGTTAAAGCCATCAACGCTATAGAGCCCGAATACCAGGCTTTAAGTGACGATGAGCTGCAAGCCAAAACTAAGGAATTCAGAACTCGGCATGAGGCTGGTGAGTCACTGGCGGCATTGTTGCCTGAGGCATTCGCCGCGGTACGAGAAGGCTCAGTGCGCTCCCTTGGTATGCGTCATTATGATGTGCAGCTCATCGGCGGCATGGTGCTAAACAATGGCAAAATTTCCGAAATGCGCACCGGTGAAGGCAAGACTTTGATGGCAACGCTTGCCGCCTACTTAAATGCTCTGGCTGGCAGCGTGCATGTGGTTACCGTGAATGACTATTTGGCGTCTCGCGATGCCGAATGGATGGGCAAGGTCTATAACTTTATGGGGTTGACGGTGGGCGTGATTGCGTCTGGACAATCACCTGAAGATAAGCAAGAGGCCTATGCCTGCGATATTGTTTATGGTACCAACAACGAATTTGGTTTTGATTACTTACGAGATAATATGGCCTTTTCAGCCGATCAAAAAGCTCAACGTGACTTGAGTTTTGCGATTGTTGATGAGGTGGATTCTATTCTTATTGATGAAGCACGTACTCCTCTTATAATTTCTGGCCCGGCTGATACCGCGGCAGACGTGTACGCGAAAATTGATGTCATCGTACCTAAATTGGTAGAGCGGGAGGAGGAAGACGGCGAAGGTGATTACACTGTCGATGAAAAATCAAAGCAGGCTTATTTAACTGAAGCAGGTCACGAAAAAGCCGAAGCTGTAATGGTTGAATTGGGTTTAATTAGTGAAGGCGCTAGCCTCTATGATGTTGGCAGCATCGCTCTATTGCATCATTTATATGCGGCTATTCGTGCGCATAAATTATTTAATAAAGACGTAGACTACGTGGTGCAAGATAATGAAATCGTCATTGTCGATGAGTTTACTGGCCGTATGATGGCAGGTCGTCGTTGGTCTGATGGGCTGCACCAAGCGATTGAAGCTAAAGAGAAAGTCGAAATCAAGCGAGAGAATCAAACTCTTGCATCCATCACATTTCAAAATTATTTCCGCTTGTATGGCAAGCTCTCTGGCATGACGGGTACGGCTGATACCGAAGCGGTTGAGTTTCATGAGATCTACAATCTCGAAGTTGTGGTGATACCAACCGACAAAGAAATGATCAGAGTGGATCAATCCGATGTGATATTCCGCACCATGCAAGAAAAATTTGATTCCATTGTTGAGGACGTGCGAGAGCGTAATCAAATTGGTCAGCCAGTATTATTAGGGACCGCGTCAATTGAAGTTTCAGAGTTACTCTCAGCAGAATTTAAGAAACACAAGATTGACCATGAAGTGCTAAATGCTAAACAACATGATCGCGAAGCCACAGTGATTGCGAAAGCGGGTCGCACCGGAGCGGTCACCATAGCGACAAATATGGCGGGTCGTGGTACTGATATTGTTTTAGGTGGTAATTTGGAAATGCGGCTTGCTAATGCTGAGAATGATAATGAACACGAAGCGATTACTGCAGAATGGCAGCAAGATCATGAACGTGTTTTAGAGAACGGTGGCCTCTATGTGATTGGCACAGAACGGCACGAATCACGGCGCATTGACAATCAATTACGTGGTCGATCTGGGCGCCAAGGCGATCCAGGCGAGACACGCTTCTACCTCTCTATGGACGACTCTCTCATGCGCATATTTGGGTCAGAAAAAATCTCTGGCATGATGCAGCGTGTTGGTATGGAAGAAGGTGAGGCAATCGAAAGCCGCTTAGTGTCGCGCGTTATCGAAAATGCTCAACGAAAAGTAGAGGGTCATAACTTTGATATTCGAAAACAACTACTAGAATATGATGACGTTGCCAATGAGCAGCGTAAGTTGGTGTATTCGGAACGAAATGAGCTCATGTCTACTGAAGATATTTCAGAAAATATTGAGGACATGCGTGACGAAGTCGTAGAACAAGTGATTGACCGTAGTATTCCGGTGCAAAGCTTGCCTGAGCAATGGAAAGTTGAGCAATTGGAGGATGATCTGCGGCTTGAGTTTGGCGTTGATGTGCCAGTTGAGCAATGGTTGGCGGATGATAAAAGCCTTTACGAAGAGACCTTAAGGGACAGAATTGTTGAAGCTGTGGAGCAAGCCTATAAATCTAAGGAAGAACAATATGGGTCAGAGATAATTCGTCATCTTGAAAAGGTGATTATGTTGCAAACACTGGACACACAGTGGAAAGAACATCTCGCTGAAATGGATTATCTGCGCCGAGGAATCGGTTTACGTGGTTATGCTCAGAAAAATCCGAAGCAAGAATATAAGCGTGAGGCGTTTGATATGTTCACGACCATGCTTGATCGGGTTAAAACCGAAGTGGTGACTATTTTAGCCAAGGTACAGCTGCGCGAAGAATCTGAATTGGAAGAAATTGAAGCGCGTCAACAAGCCGCCGCACAGCGAGATTTGGAACTCAAGCATGACAATCTTGATGAACCAGCGGCTGCCGAAGAAACGCCTAAAACGTTCGTTCGCGACCAGCCTAAAGTGGGCCGTAATGACGCGTGTCCTTGTGGTTCTGGTAAAAAATATAAACAGTGTCATGGCAAGCTGAGCTAGGCGAGTGTCGCTATGGCGGTGGGCTTAAAAGAACCGAGCGAGTTATTAAGTGTAAGCGGTGTGCGTTTGGCCACTATCGCGGCCGGCCTTCGGTATAAAAATCGTGACGACATGGTATTGGTGGAAATTGCCGAAGGCAGTAACGTTGCTGCGGCATTCACTCAGAATAAATATTGTGCAGCGCCGGTAATTGTTGCCAAAGATCATATGGATCAGCAGCCAACACGAGCCTTATTGATTAATGCCGGCAATGCCAATGCCGGTACTGGCAATCAAGGAGTAGCTAACGCCTTTCAAACTTGTAGCAAAGTATCTGAATTACTTAATTTGTCGCCTCAGCAAGTATTGCCATTCTCCACCGGAGTTATTGGTGAGCAGTTACCGATGGACGCCATGTTAAGTGGCGTGTCAGCGCTTGCTAGTGGGTTTTCGCAGGACAATTGGTTGGCTGCGGCAAAAGCTATCATGACCACAGATACCGTGCCTAAAGCTGTTAGCCGTCAGGTAGACATAGACGGGCATGCCATCACCATCACGGGCATAGCTAAAGGTTCAGGAATGATTTGCCCAAACATGGCAACCATGCTCAGTTATGTGGCCACCGACGCTAATATTGAAGCGAGTATGCTACAAAGTCTATTGGTTAAAGCGAATGCTGCCAGTTTCAATAGAATTACTGTAGACAGTGACACCTCAACTAACGACGCCTTAATTTTAATAGCAACAGCGAGCAACAGCGCACCACAAATTGATAGTGAGGACAGTGCCGCGGGGCAGGCTTTTTACCGAGTTTTAGAGCAGGTGCTTATCGAGTTGGCAACAGCCATTGTTCGCGATGGTGAAGGCGCAACTAAGTTTGTCAAAGTGGAAGTTAATAGTGGTGCTGCGGTAAGTGATTGTGAGGCTATCGCTTACAGCGTCGCACATTCGCCCCTGGTAAAAACGGCTTTGTTCGCCAGCGATCCCAATTGGGGGCGTATTCTGGCTGCGATTGGTAAGGCGCCGATAGAAAGACTAGAGCTAGACAAGGTAGATATAAATATTAATGGTACCTTTATTATCGAGTCTGGAGAGCCAGCCGAAAGCTATACGGAAGCAGCTGGGAAAAAAGTATTTGCACAAGACGAGATTACTATAAAAATTGATCTTAATTTGGGCTCAGCCGACTACCATGTATGGACCAGCGATTTATCGCATGACTACGTCAGTATTAATGCAGACTATCGCAGTTAAGTCGGCGGCGAATACGAATCACAAATAAAGAGCAATCGTGAAACGTATTGAAGTAGCGGTAGGGATTGTATTCGATGAAAAGAATCGAGTATTAGTGGGCCAACGTACGGTAAAGGATCAGTACTTTGAAAAATGGGAATTTCCAGGTGGCAAGCTTGAATCCAATGAATCAGTCGGAGATGCTCTTATACGAGAATTTAAAGAAGAAGTGGGTATTGATGTATTCTCACCAAAATACTTAATGCAAGTAGATCATGATTACCCTGATCGACAGGTGTCGTTAACGGTCTTTACCATTAGTGATTATCGAGGCCAAGTGAAAGCATTAGAAGGCCAGGCTCTGCGGTGGGTAAGTTTAGCCGAGCTGGGCGGCATGAATTTTTTGCAGGGCAATCAGGCGATTATCGATGCTTTAAAAAAGCGAGTATGATCGCTGCTTATTGGGTGACTAAATAAGGGTAACGGGTTTTCTAAGTTGACCGATCTCTTTAAAACCGATCTAAGCGCGACAATTAGCCGGCGTAAAACGCGAGCCCACTGGGGCAGTACAAGTCCATCGAACGGTGTTATTGCTTGCGTTGAATACACCAGTAAGGACGACGGTAACGGCTTCGTTAACACTATTTTCATCCGCGACTACCGTGACTACGCTATTACCACCGTCTAGCGCGTAGGCAACACTCTGCACGTACTTGCTGCTATAGCCTGTATCTACCAATGCTTCATCCGCAGTGGCTGGTAACCTGGCGTTGGAAGCAGCAAACTCCGCAATTGCGCCGCGGCTAGGAGTGGCCGCCAACATTACTTCAGATACCTTAGCGCGTGTTATGTAATCGGAATAGGCCGGTAAGGCAACAGAGGCCAATATGCCAATAACCGCAACAACAATCATCAATTCTATTAGAGTAAATCCCTGAATAGAACGCTTTGGGCTAGGCTTCTTTATGTTGCGAGACTTTAAGTTGTAAGACTTTAAGTTGTAAGACTTTAAGTTGTGAGATATTTTCATTATTTTGGGAAAAGGTTGTGTACGTTTTGTTTGAGACTTGGCTTTTATTTATTGCTTTTTTTTATTGTTCTTATGAGCTGAGCCTAAAACTTCATCTGTTTTTTTGTGCTACTTAAATATTTAACAGAGGCATAAAAAGCTCGTTACAGGAGTATTTATAGCAAAGCGAGGAAATTTTTCAAAACATAAAGGGTGTAAAAGTTAAAAAATTATAAGTCATTGATATTAAACAGAATAAATAGAAATATTGAGTAGAATAACGGTGCCAAAAATTGTCACGCGGTGACAAATTCGGGTAGATTAACAGAACGCAATACTATTTTGGAATCAAGGACAAATATTGCTGGTGCAGCTCTTCAACTCGGCTTTGGGCTTCCTTGATCGTGCCGTCATTGGCAATAATATCATCAGCAAAATCTAGCCGTTCTTCATCGCTTAGTTGAGTGCTCATAATCCGTTCGGTTTCTTTATGACTTAAGCCGCTGCGCTTGGCCACTCTCAGTAACTTTGTTTCATGTTCCGCAGTAACCACTAAGATTCTTTGCATCAGTTCAATAAATTTACTGGATGGTTTAAGTAAGGGCACCACCAAAATACAATATTGATAATCCACCTTAGCGATTTGCTGTACGGTTCTTGTACCAATGGCTGGGTGGGTAATGGAGTCGAGTAGGGCTTTGTTTTCTTTGTTTGCAAAGGCTAATGAGCGTAAAGCGCTTCTGTTTAAAGTACCGTCGGCTAATAAAATTTCCTTGCCAAACGCTCCAGTCAGTTGTTCTAGCGCAGGTTCGCCAAGTTCAACTATTTCACGGGCGATAATATCGGTATCGATAACGGGTACGCCTAGACTCTCAAAATGGTCTGAAACCATGGTTTTGCCACTACCGATACCGCCCGTTAGACCAATTACATAAGTCATATTAGCGCTCATAAGAGCTTTTTATAGACCTAAAGAAGACAAATAAGCGCGATTAATATCTGCACCCCATATCAATGCTAGCCAACCCGCTAGTGCGATATAAGGCCCAAAGGGAATAGCGAGTTCTTTGTCAGCTTTTTTAATCACCATTATTGATATTCCTACAACACTACCAACGACGGTTGAAATCAGAATTATCTGCGGTAGGTACGCCCAACCAA
>CAZJWW010000055.1:0-16174 GCA_964549895.1 uncultured Gammaproteobacteria bacterium | reverse complement strand
TTAACTCTTCAATTAACTCTGACTTTAACCATTGCTGCAGTCTGGCTTCAGGGTCATTGTGTAATAACACATCGGTAACCACACAAATACTGTCAGCTCCAGCTTTATAAACATCAGCGGCGCGCTCAACAGTCAAGCCGCCAATGGCTACTAACGACACGTCACCTACTTTTTGTTTCCACTTGCGCACTTTATCCACTCCTTGCGGTTTCCACCTCATGGCTTTTAATATGGTGTGATAAACAGGCCCTAGCGCAATGTAATCAGGCTCTGCATCCAGCGCTGTATTTAACTCGGCGGTATCGTGCGTACTAAGGCCCAGCTTTAAACCGTGTTTGCGAATCGTCGATAACTCAGCTTCGGCTAAGTCTTCTTGGCCCAAATGAATATAATCGCAACCCTCATCTATGGCAATTTGCCAATAGTCGTTAACTACCAGCTGACAATCGAATTCATCACATAGCGCTTTGCTAGCAATAATCTGTTCACGCACAAAGTCCATCGGTTGTTCTTTGATACGCAACTGCACCAACTTTAAACCCAACGGCAAAAACCGTTCTAGCCAATCGGCGTGATCAACTATTTGATAAAATCTTGGAAGCGTCATTAAATATGTTACTCATAAAATTTTGGGAACCCGTAGGGCTACTACATCTGCGGCGCCCTTCTTTTGGTTCGTTTTCTTGGGCGAGCAAGAAAATGAACGTCAGTTGTATCGAGAAACTAATCAAAGAAAAAAACGATGAGCCAATTAATCCAACCAAAACGGCGTGCCCGCCACCGGCGTCGACGGCCGTGCCATATCTCTCGGGGCTATGGGTTGCGATTGATACGCGCTTCGACCAGCTTTGATGGCTTGTGCGAATGCTGCAGCCATATCAATAGGTTGACCTGACCTAGCCACGGCGGTATTTAATAAAACAGCGTCATAACCCATTTCCATCGCTTGCGCTGCTTGCGATGGCAAGCCTATACCCGCATCTATTACTAAAGGTATCTCAGAAAAATACTGTCTGTAGGATTCCAGCGCCTTGGGGTTTTGTAAACCACGGCCTGAACCAATGGGTGCTCCCCACGGCATAAGTACTTGGCAACCAGCCGCTAATAGTTTTTCGCCAACCACTAAATCATCAGTGGTGTAGGGGAATACTTTAAAGCCTTGATGACAAAGTTCTTGTGCTGCTTCTATCAAACCAAAGACATCGGGCTGCAAGGTATCATCATTACCGATCACTTCTAGCTTAATCCAGTCAGTGGCAAAAAGTTCGCGCGTCATCATGGCAGTGTTAATGGCTTCTTTGGCACTCTTACAGCCTGCTGTATTTGGCAATATCTGACAATTAGTTTGTTTGAGCAAATCCCAAAAATGTTGACCTGTCCCATCTTTAGTAACTTTGCTTTTACTAGCTTCTCTCCTTACTGACACGGTGATTATATTGGTATTTGACGCTTGAATAGCTTCTAATAATATTTGTGGCGAAGGATATTGAGCCGTACCTAACAAAAGACGAGAACCCACTTGTTGCCCATAGAAGGTTAATGGTTTTGATGTTTTTACTTTTTTACCGGTTAAATCATTCATTTTATTTCTCCCTCCATAACGAACTCTTACTACCCACCTTGCATTGGAGCGACTACTTCGACTTTGCAACCTTCTGCAAGTTTGGCATCACTGCGTTCGGCGATGGCCACAAAAAACTGATTTAATGCGGTTGCCACCACCATATCTTCGTAGCCTTGCTCAACTAGCAAGCCTTCTAGAGTTTGTTCCTGCGTTTTCACGGTTTCTCCGTTAAGCACAATTTGCATCCAGCACCTCACTAACAACAAAAACATCGCTACATAGTTGACCCTGCTCTATATAGTCAAGCACACGGCGCGCGAGTGCAGGTGCGCCCAAAAAGCCATGACGATATAAACCATTGACCGCGACACAATTATTCGAGACTTTAATCTTGGGTAAGTTGTCGTCAAATGCAGGGCGAGCGTCTACGCCTATTTCAATAATCTCGGCTTCCGCAAACGCCGGGTTAATCGCATACGCGGCGGAGAGTAAATCCAATACTGATCGCACGGTTGCACGATTGCTATCGTTAACCTCTAACATTGTGGCTCCCAACATAAACACATGATCTGGGCGGGGCACTAAATAAATTGGGTGACGGGGGTGTACTAAACGAATTGAACGACTTAACGCTACTTCTGGGCAATATAGGTGTAACATTTCGCCTTTAACACCACGCAAGTCAGGCAGTGATTCACTGGCCGCTAAACCGCGACAATCGATGAGCCAATCAACTTGTTGCGCATGCTGATTTATTTGTTGTTCGGATAAACGTTGCTCAATTTGAACTTTGGCGCCCATTTGCTGGCAGACCTGCCACAACGACATAATAACCGTACGCGGATTCATATGCGCTTCATCTGCAAACATTAGTGCACGCCCTAGATGAGCGAGGTCGGGTTCAAGTTCGCCGGTTCGTTTTGCATCTAACCATTCGGCACCGTGAGTTTGATCTGCAAACTGATCCAACAGCGCTTGGTCTCGCGGCGCAGCCACTACCAGACTGCCGTTAGCGTGATAGTCAAGTTGTCGCTCTGCCGCGAAGCCTTGCCAAAACGCCATGCTCTCTAGCCCAAGTTTTTCCACTAACGGTTCGGCACTTTCTTGTTCGCAAAAAGGTGCCAACATACCACCGGCCCACCATGAGCAACATTGCTCATCAGGACCGTTACTTGCGGTAATAATCTCCACCTGATAACCCGCCCGCAATAAAGCATGAGCGCAACATAAACCTGCTACACCACTGCCTACTACTGTCACCTTCTCGTTCATTTTGAGGGGTGATAAATCTCACTGCCTTTAGCGCGGAACTCGTCGGCTTTTTCAGCCATGCCTTCCTCTAGGGCTTGTTCAGTGAGCAGGCCTTTTTTAGCGGCATAGTCTCGAACATCTTGAGTAATTTTCATGGAACAGAAATTTGGCCCACACATAGAACAAAAATGCGCCACCTTAGCCGAGTCTTTGGGTAAGGTTTCGTCATGAAATTCGCGGGCTTTATCTGGGTCTAAACCAAGATTAAATTGATCATCCCAACGAAATTCAAAGCGCGCCTTAGACAAAGCATTGTCACGTAATTGTGCACCGGGGTGGCCTTTGGCCAAATCCGCCGCGTGGGCTGAAATCTTATAAGTAATAATGCCATCACGCACATCTTGCTTGTTGGGAAGGCCTAAGTGTTCTTTGGGGGTGACGTAACACAACATCGCTGTGCCGTACCAACCAATTTGTGCTGCACCTATACCAGATGTAATGTGGTCGTATCCAGGAGCAATGTCAGTGGTCAATGGGCCTAAGGTGTAAAATGGTGCTTCAAAGCAATGTTCTAATTGCTTATCCATATTTTCTTTAATCATTTGCATCGGCACATGACCAGGGCCTTCTATCATTACTTGTACATCGTGTTCCCAAGCAATCTTAGTCAGTTCACCTAAGGTTTCGAGCTCGCCAAATTGCGCAGCATCGTTGGCATCGGCCAACGAACCTGGGCGCAAACCATCACCTAGTGAGAACGATACGTCATAAGCTTTCATGATCTCGCAAATATCCTCAAAGTGCGTGTACAAGAAATTTTCACGGTGGTGCGCTAAACACCATTTAGCCATGATTGAACCTCCGCGTGAAACAATACCGGTAACACGTTGTGCGGTTAGCGGTACATACTTCAAACGCACGCCAGCATGAATAGTGAAATAGTCCACGCCTTGCTCGGCTTGTTCGATCAACGTATCTCGAAAGATTTCCCAAGTCAGATCTTCAGCTTTGCCGTTTACTTTTTCTAAGGCTTGGTAAATGGGCACAGTACCAATCGGCACGGGTGAATTACGAATCACCCACTCACGGGTTTCATGAATATTTTTACCCGTCGATAAATCCATCAACGTGTCACCACCCCAACGTGCCGACCACACTAATTTTTCTACTTCTTCGGCTATTGATGACGTTACCGCAGAGTTACCGATATTGGTATTAATTTTTACTAGAAAATTACGGCCGATAATCATCGGCTCTAACTCTGGATGATTAATATTCGCTGGAATGATTGCCCGACCTCGGGCTATTTCATCGCGCACAAATTCTGGCGTAATAGTTTCTGGAATAGCAGCACCATAACTGTGCCCAGGGTGCTGTTTTAGTAAATTTGTATAACGTGGGTCTTGCTTGAGCTCTTGCAGGCGTAAGTCCTCGCGAATAGCTACGTATTCCATTTCAGGTGTAATAATACCTTGTCGTGCGTAATGCATTTGGCTGACGTTTTTACCTTCTTTGGCGCAGCGTGGTGCGCGTAAATGTTGAAAACGTAAATGCTCAAGTGAATCATCATCCAAACGTGTTTGCGCGTAATCCGAACTTGGCGCTTCTAATAGCTGGGTATCATCACGTTCTAATACCCAAGCATCACGAACCGAATTCAAGCCCTTTAATAAATCAATTTCAACTTCGGGGTCAGTATAGGGACCGGAGGTATCGTAAACAGTAATAGGCGGGTTTTCATCATTACCAAATTCGCCATTAGTAGCGCTTTGTGTAATTTCTCGCATTGGCACTTGAATATCTGCGCGCGAACCTTGCACATAAATTTTACGCGCTCCAGAAATCGGCTTGGTAACGTCTTCAGACAAACGATTAGTATGCTCAACAAATTGTTGACGCGCTTCTTCATTGCTAACGTTCTTGTCAGCTTTGCTATTAGTGAGTTTTTGGTTCATGGCAGCCTCGTATCGATTGATCGTGGCTTAACGAGGCTTGGGAAGCTATGTTGCGGCAACAATACCCTGCGCAATGTTTACGCACCTTTTATATGACTTTATATAAATCAATAAATAGATCGAAAATCAATCATTGATCTATTTGGTACGCTAAGTGATTTTTAAATCCATTCACTTATTCCAGCTTCCCTACGCCGCTATTAAGCGGATCAGGTTATAAGGGTGTTTCTCAGCCGAGTAATTTCTCTGGCACCCCTAGCAAGTGAATACAATACCATACCTGAGGTGAGTAAAGCGATGGTATTTAGATGGATTCTTGTAACGTGAACTGGAATTACAAGTTAAACTCATAATGCATCCTACTACTAATTTTTCTCAGATGACCAAAATTCGAAAATTATCTTTTTCTGTCTTTGTTTTATCTATAGTGAAGTTATTAAGTATTGTGCTTGTCCTAGGAGTGAGTTTATTAGGGTTGATTGCAAAAGCCGAGCCACTTAGGATTTTTACTGGCAAAGCCTATGATCTTAAAACAGGGGAATTTGTATACAGCGAGAAAAACATCTACGACGATGACCCTCTTAACACCACCTTAATCACTGAGTATTTTGATCCACTCAATAAGCCCATTGGCGAGCGTACAATCAACTTCAAAAACGATCGAATCGCTGACTATGTGTTTACGCAAAACCAATTAAAAAATGAAGAACGCATCATACGCGAAACATCAGAGCTTCGTTATACCCTGACACTTGATGGCAAATCCACGGAAAAAAGTCATAGAACGAAGCGCGCTAAAGATGTGGTAATTAGTGCAGGAGCAATTAACCATATTGAACGTGAGTGGACACAATTATTGGCAGGTAACAAGATCGTTTACGATTTTGCGATACCACTGCCTGCTAAAAGACGCATTGTCAAAATGGTCGTACAACAGTCTGACAACACCATCGCCAGCGAATTTATGCCCGAGGAAAAGTTAATCACGTTTACGATCAAAATTTCTAATCGATTAATACGTTGGCTGATGGATACCATAGTCATTGGCTATTACCAAGATACGGAAAAACTCGCTTTTTATAAAGGTCCTACGAATTTAAGGAATGAAAACAATAAGAACATGAAACCGGTGTATGTCATTTTTGAACGCTGATAAAGTTTAGATAAGTCATTTAAAACTGATTAAAAACGCCCTAAACCCGCTTGCTAATTGGCTTTTGCCTACCTATACTCCCATTCCTTAGTAAATTACTCAGGTTTATTGACGAGAAGCTCACCTCAGGGGGCTTAGATTCTAATAATGCGTAGATTTGCCACTTAATACAGCGAATGAAATTAACAACTAAAGGTCGTTATGCGGTTACCGCAATGATGGACTTGGCTCTCCATGCCAAGCTAGATCGTATTGCCTTGACCGATATCGCTGAGCGGCAAAATATTTCGCTGGCTTACTTAGAGCAATTGTTCGGTAGTTTACGAAGGGCTGGCTTGGTGACCTCTGTGCGTGGAGCGAAAGGCGGTTATATGTTGGCGCGCAGCGATAAAGACATATCGCTTGCCGATATATTAATTGCTGCGGATGAACAAATTAACTTAGCCTGCGGTGGTGGCAGCAGTTGCAGTGCACAAGACCCCTGCTTGACCCATAATTTGTGGACTAACTTAAGCCAAGAATTTTTCGAATTCTTAGACGGTAAAGCACTCAATGATTTAGTACGCACACGGCATGTACAAACCATGGCCACTCAACAAGATACAACTCAAATTGGCGACATACCCATCGTCATGAGTCGCTAATAAAGTAGAGCAAAACTAATTATCGATTAGGATAAATTATGTCTGAAGCAATTGAAAAAAACAAAGACCTAAAAGAACTGGTCAAACGCGAATATAAAGAAGGATTCGTTACTGATATTGAGTCGGAAACTTTTGCACCGGGTCTTGATGAAGACGTGGTACGACGTATTTCAGCTAAGAAAAACGAGCCGGAGTTTATGCTCGAATATCGGCTAAAGGCTTTTCGTCGCTGGCAAAAAATGACACCCCCGAAATGGGCACATATCGATCATCCTGAAATCGATTTTCAGGACATAGCATATTACTCAGCACCAAAAGAAATGCCTAAATTAGACAGCCTAGATCAGGTAGACCCAAAACTATTGGAGACCTATGAAAAGCTCGGCATTCCTTTAGAAGAACAAAAAATGCTCAACAACGTGGCAGTTGATGCAGTTTTCGACAGCGTATCGGTGCGCACCACGTTTCGTGAAAGCCTAGCTGAGGCAGGCGTTATTTTTATGCCCATTTCAGAAGCGGTGCAAGAACACCCCGAGCTAATCAAAAAATATTTGAGCAGTGTGGTACCTGTGCAAGACAATTACTATACGGCGCTTAATTCTGCCGTTTTTAGCGATGGCTCCTTTGTTTATATTCCCAAAGGCGTGCGTTGCCCAATGGAGTTATCCACTTATTTTCGTATTAACGAAATGAACACTGGGCAATTTGAACGAACCTTAATCGTTGCAGACGAAGGTTCTTATGTGAGTTATCTAGAAGGTTGCACGGC
Source organism: uncultured Gammaproteobacteria bacterium (assembly GCA_964549895.1). Classification (GTDB taxonomy): domain Bacteria; phylum Pseudomonadota; class Gammaproteobacteria; order Arenicellales; family Arenicellaceae; genus Arenicella. Next base: position 8,838 of record CAZJWW010000055.1, on the reverse strand, counting down.
GCCGCAACGCGATGAAAATCAATTGCACGCCGCCGTAGTAGAGCTAGTAGCGCACAAAGATGCCGAGATTAAATACTCGACCGTGCAAAATTGGTACCCCGGTGATGAAAACGGCAAAGGCGGTATATACAACTTTGTTACCAAACGCGGTTTGTGCAAAGGTCACAATTCAAAAATTTCCTGGACGCAAGTTGAAACCGGTTCTGCAATCACCTGGAAATACCCAAGCGTGGTATTGCAAGGCGATAACTCCGTGGGTGAGTTCTACTCGGTGGCCCTCACTCACAATAAGCAACAAGCTGATACCGGTACCAAGATGATCCACATGGGAAAAAATACCTCTAGTACGATTATTTCCAAAGGTATCTCGGCAGGTCATGGACAAAATTCTTATCGTGGCTTAGTTAAAGTTTTGAAAGGCGCGGATAATGCGCGTAACTTTTCACAATGCGACTCGTTATTAATGGGCGACCGATGCGGTGCACATACCTTCCCGTATATGGAAGTGCAAAACCCGAGTGCTAACTTGGAACACGAAGCAACGACATCAAAAATTTCTGAAGACCAACTGTTTTATTTAAAACAACGGGGGCTTTCTGAAGAAGCGGCAGTGTCGATGATAGTGAACGGTTTTTGTAAAGAAGTATTCCGCGAATTGCCGATGGAGTTTGCGGTTGAAGCGCAGAAACTACTCGACGTATCACTCGAAGGTGCTGTCGGCTAAATTTGCATATGCAAACTCCTCGCCTGTGTGCGTTTTTGTCTCGACTTGATTCAAACTAGCCACCCTGAAAAGCAAATTGCAGATAGACGAAACTAAAAAACCAAGAAAGAGAAGCGAGCGCCTGCAGCGTGACTGAGGCCGAAGGCCAAGATAGATCGAAAGTAAGATAGAGCGCCTGCGGCTTGTTTAATACTGCAGACCGAGAAAGATTAAAAATTAGGTAAAAAGAAATGTTAAAAGTTACAAACTTACATGCAAGCGTATTTGGTACACCAATTCTTAACGGCATTGACTTAGAGGTTAATGCCGGTGAGGTGCATGCCATCATGGGCCCCAACGGTTCTGGTAAAAGTACCTTGTCGAATGTTATTGCCGGCCGCGATGGTTATGAAATCACCGAAGGCAGCGTTGAATATTTAGGTAAAGACTTGGCTGACCTTGAAGCCGACGAACGTGCTTGCGAAGGTATTTTCTTAGCGTTTCAATATCCTGTTGAAATTCCCGGCGTGAGTAATATGGCCATGCTTAAAGCCGCTATTAACTCCATGCGCAAGTATCGCGGAGAAGACGAGATGAATGCCGGCGAATTTTTGAAACTGATTCGCGCCAAAGCCGAACTAGTAGAAATGAAGCAAGAGTTTCTTAAACGCTCTGTTAATGAAGGCTTTTCTGGTGGTGAAAAGAAACGCAATGAGATACTGCAAATGGCAGTACTTGAGCCAAAGCTCGCCTTACTTGATGAAACCGATTCAGGCCTAGACATCGACGCCCTCAAAATTGTATCTGGAGGCGTTAACGCGTTGCGCTCTGCCGATCGGGCCATGGTGTTGGTAACTCATTATCAACGTCTACTGGATTACATAGTACCTGATCACGTGCACGTATTAGCAAGTGGCAAGATTGTAAAATCTGGCGACAAGTCTCTGGCATTGGAATTAGAAGAAAAAGGTTATAGCTGGATTGAAAACCAAAACGAGATTAAAGAAGCAAGCTGATGAACACCTCTGTAAAAATAACGGCTGATCAAGATGCCAGCTGGTTAGAACAGCACGCTGCACTCAGCTTGGTGGGTGAGCAGCTGGCGTGGTTAAACCAACAACGCAAAACGGCCTTAGCGCGTTTTGAGGAGGTTGGACTGCCGGGTATTCGCGATGAACAATGGCGTTATACCAATTTACGTGCGCTCAAGAGCAATCATTACCAATTACCAGAGCGAGATACGAATTCAAAAATTGAATTACCCGCCACCAATAACGCCAGGCTGGTATTTATCGACGGTTATTTGGATATTAGTCAATCCTCGGGGTCTAACATCGAAGGCATGAGCTTTAGCAGCTTAGGCACCGAATTATCACAAGCCGATAAAGGCATAAATTTAGAAACCAACTTTGGCAGTTGCCTCGCCAAAAACCAGCATGGCTTTACCGCCTTGAACACCGCTTATTGCCAAGACGGTTATGTATTACATCTAAATAAAAATACCGTCGTTGAAGACGTCTTGGAAGTTTATTTTATCGCAACTCAAGCCGAAACCGTCAGTCACTCGCGCAACCTAATTATTGCTGAAGCCAACAGTCAGTGTACGATTGTTGAGCGTCATATTGGCAAGGAAAACACACTGTATATAAACAATTCGGTCACCGAAATTATTGCCAGTGATAATGCTCATATTGATCATTATAAAATTCAGCAAGAGTCCGACGAGGCATTTCATATTGGTGGCGTATTTATCAATCAAGCGGCAAGCTCTCAAGTGACAAACCATAATATCGCGCTCAGCGGATTAGTCACTCGTAACGACGTCAACTGCAACCTATTAGGTCAGGGCGCTCATATGGAGATGAATGGTTTGGTACTCGGTAAGGGTCGGCAACATATTGATAATCATACCGAGGTCAATCACGCAGTACCCAATTGCACCAGTGATGAATACTATAAAACGGTATTAGACGACAACTCACGCAGTGTATTTCGTGGGCGTATTATCGTGACGCAAGATGCGCAATTAAGTAATGCCGATCAACAAAACAACAATTTGTTATTGTCAGAAACTGCTGAAGCAGACAGCAAACCGCAACTGGAAATTTATGCCGATGATGTGAAGTGTTCGCACGGCGCAACGGTGGGCCAGCTCGATCCAATCTCCTTATTCTATTTACAATCACGTGGCATTAATTCAGAGTCTGCGAATGCCTTATTAACCTTTGCATTCGCTAATGAGGTTATTGAGCGTGTTAAGGTGGATTCTATTCGCAAGGAGCTCACGCAAATAATTGCAGGCGAATTGCTCAGTGATTTAGAGGAACTGGTGTAATCATGTCTGTAGCCGCCGCCAATAAGACATTAAAGTTCGACGTCGAAAAAATCCGTGCTGATTTTCCGGCCTTGCATCAAGAAGTCGCGGGATGCCCTTTGGCCTATTTGGACAATGGTGCGTCAACGCAAAAGCCACAGCAAGTCATCGATACAGTGGCCGAGTTTTACCGTGACGACTATGCCAATGTGCATCGCGGTATTCATGAGCTCAGCCAACGTGCGACAGATCGCTTTGAGGCCGCACGCGTCAATGTACAAGAATTTATCAATGCCAAAAGTGACGCTGAAATTATTTTCACTAGCGGCACTACTGAGGCTATCAACTTAGTGGCGCAGAGTTTTGTGCGTGCTACCTGTAAAGCAGGTGACGAAGTTTTGATTAGTGCGATGGAACATCACTCCAATATTGTGCCTTGGCAAATATTGGTTGAACAAATTGGCATTGAACTTAAAGTGATTCCAATTAATCAACAAGGTGAATTAATTTACGAGGAGTTTGAACAACTCCTGAGTGACAAGACTAAATTGCTGGCGGTAACGCAATTGTCTAACGCATTGGGCACCATCACGCCACTTAAAAAAATGATTGATGCGGCGCATGCTAAAGGTGCGAAAGTTCTAGTCGATGGCGCACAAGCCGTTGCACATGCGCAGGTTGATGTACAAGCTTTAGACTGTGATTTTTATGCCTTCTCTGGGCATAAAATCTTTAGCCCTACTGGGGTTGGCGTGTTGTATGGAAAGCATGACTTATTGGAAGCCATGCCGCCCTATAAGGGTGGTGGTGATATGATAAAAACTGTGAGCTTCATCAGCGGCACGGAATACAACGAACTGCCGTACAAATTTGAAGCAGGCACACCGAATATTGCGGGTACGATAGGTTTGGCTGCTGGGCTCGATTACGTTCGTGCGATTGGTATTTCGAATATCCATCAGTATGAAAGTGAATTATTGGCGTATGCCACTGATAAAATATTAGCAATTGACGGCATGCGCATTATCGGTACTGCCGCTGAGAAAGCCAGCATTGTTTCTTTTGAGCTTGAAGGCGTGCACGCATCGGATTTAGGCACCTTGCTAAACCAACAAGGAGTTGCTATTCGAGTAGGGCATCATTGTGCTATGCCAGTAATGGAATTTTTTGGAGTAAGTGCTACTACCCGCGCTTCTCTCGCGTTTTATAACAATAGGGCTGATATTGATGCCTTAATCGCCGCCATTAACAAAGCGGCTGTAATGTTGAAGTAATAGGTTTAATCTTATGAACGATACTCTAAGGCCTTATATAGTTGAGCGCGAACAAGCGAGCGACAACAGCACTAAACAATCTGGCAAACCACCCACACCCGATGAACTAGTACCTGAAATTGTTGAGGCACTCAAAACTGTTTATGACCCAGAGATACCCGTCAATATTTACGATCTGGGTTTAATCTACGACGTCCGAATTGATGACGCCTATTTTGTTGATGTGAGTATGACGTTAACCGCTCCTGGATGCCCAGTGGCAGAAACCTTTCCGGGCTTCGTCGAAAACGCGGTGAAAAGTGTGGTTGGTGTGTCGGATGCGCGAGTTGAATTGACGTTCGACCCTCCTTGGACCATGGACAACATGTCTGAAGAAGCCAAGTTGGAACTAGGGTTTATGTAGAGAGATTTAATATCTTGTGGAAAAGCCCTCAATTATCAAAGTATTGGAAGACGCCCAGTTGGCGCATCAAGCGGGCGACTTTGTTAGTGCTTTAAAGTTTTACGAATATTTTTTCGATCATGCTTTAGAAGAAGACCCCTACGCGTATTACGGTGCACGACTGTCGCACTGTCTGCAGGGCTGGACTGAATTAGCTAAAGCTTTCCCAGGAGCTAAAAATGCCTTGGAACGCAAGAAAAGGGAGATGCTCGATAGCTATTTAGCGCAAGGTCGCGACCCAGAGCGTTTTCATGATTACTTGGCTATTTGTCGAGGCCTTGGTACCGAAGCTGACGCGCTAGAACAATTTTTGAGCCTACACCATTCAGAGCCAAAATCGGCTGCCAAGCTGAGTAAATTTCTCTGGGACGATTTAATTAATGCCGAACATTGGAGCGTGTGCAGCGACTTAATGGTACAAACGAATTTAAAGCTCGACGAGCTCTTCGCTATTTTTGATGAAGCAGCAAAGCTAAAAGATGCAGACCCCGCATTTAACAATATAAAATTTGAGCAACATATTGTTGATACATTGTTAGATGATGTACAAAAAGTCGTTATGGTGTTGCGCTATGCTGATCGTGGCGATGAAATCCCTATCTTGCAACGTCAGTTTCAATTGGCCGCTACACAACGAGATCACCCTATACTAACTAAACAAATGCACGCCAAAAGTTCCTTTCTTTTCGCGGGACATTAAGTCAGAAAACCGTTAGCACAGGACAAAATATTATGGAGAACAACAGCCTTTACTATCATGATTGGCCAACGCCCAAAGACCATAAGGGCGCGATAATACTAATTCATGGTCTTGGCGAACATTGCCAACGGTATGCAGCACTAGCTGCCTATCTCAATGATGCTGGCTACTCACTTTATTCTATGGACCTTCCTTGTCATGGGCAGTCTACAGGCACTCGTGGTCATATCGACTCTTTTGATATTTTTCAAGACGCCGCACTTGGCCTTTATGAACGAGTAAAACAAGGCAATGCAGACACGCCTTTGTTTATTCTTGGGCATAGCATGGGCGGGTTGATAGTTACACGTTTACTGCAAAGCCATCAAGATAAGTTTCAAGGTGCATTGTTATCTGGCGCCGCTATTGAAAGCCCTCAAGAACCACCAGCTTGGCAAGTAAGCTTGATAACACTTATCTCTAAGCTACTACCAAAACTTGGCGCACTACAATTAGATGCGTCTGGTATCAGTCGTGACCCAGCGGTGGTGGAAAAATATATGGCCGACCCCTTAGTAGACAAAGGCAAGCTCTCAGCAAAGTTTCTGGTGGAGATGTTTAAAACCATGGCACTAGCAAAAGAGCAAGCGAATAAAATAAGTTTGCCAATCTTGATTATGCACGGTGGTAAAGACCCAATGACGGCACCATCTGGTTCGCAGTTTTTGTATGACAACATTAGCTCAAAAGATAAAGAACTAAAACTCTATGATGGGTTGATGCACGAAATATTTAATGAGCCTGAGGCAATGAGAATTTACAAAGAGCTGGTTGATTGGTTAAATCAACGGATAGGGAATATGGATAGGCTATAAAACAAGAGGCTGTATTCAACAATGATCGAGATTCAATCCAACCATTCAGGCGAGTATAAGCGACAACTAATTGTCTTGTCTCCGAATAAGTCGATGACCTGGGAGACTAATAAAAAGATTTTAATAGCCATGTTTGCGGTCTCTATGATGATCGGAATTAGCTTTGCGTCTATTGGCGCCTGGATGGTATTACCATTTGCGGGGTTGGAGATAACCCTCGTTGGCATTGGTATGTACTACGTTTGTTGGAAACTAAATTTTAAACAAACGATTACCGTAGAGGCGGAGTCCTTTACCCTGCAAAAGGGAGTTTATTTCCCTAAGCAGGAATGGCAATGGCAAGCCAGTCAAACTTATTTGTTAAAGCAACCTAGCCGATATCGAATGAGCCCGCCCACCTTGTTTTTAAAACATTTAAATCAAAAAATTGAAATCGGTGAATTCTTAAACCGAACCGATAAAAAGGAATTACAAGAATGGCTGCGCAACATAGGGATTGGCGTGACTACCTTGGCTGCAAAATAGCGGCGGTTGAGACAAAAACTCGTGGTGAAATTTTAACCAATTATCCGCCAATTATATTTGCTATCACTATCTAACTCGTAACCAAGTTTTAACCAATAAAAAACCAACAATCGCACCGCCAATATGTGCAAAATGCGCTATATTTTGGCCAAAAATTGACACCCCAGTAATCCCGCCAGTTAAATCTATCAGCAGCAATACGGGCACAAAATACTTTGCCGCAATCGGTACTGGTATAAATATCAGCATGATTTTAAAGTTTGGAAACAGTAAAGCAAATGCCGTTAAGATGCCGTAAATGGCGCCCGAGGCCCCCACTGCTGGAGTATGAAATAACCTATAATATTGCTCTAGGCGTTCACGACTAATATCGACGGCTGGAACAGCCCCCGTCTCCAACATATTTAGTATATTGGAGTCGCTTAGACCACTCTCAAGCAAACCAGCCGTCATCAATTGAAATTCAAACTGGTTAACTGCAATCGAAATTATCCCCGCACCGATACCGCAGACCAAATAAAAAATGAGCAGTCGCTGATTACCCCAGACTCGCTCTAATACCCGTCCAAAAGACCAAAGCGCAATCATATTAAATGCCAAATGCGCAAAACCGCCATGTAAAAATAAGTGGGTGAAAAGTTGCCAAAAATGAAAGTTGGGGTTTTGCCAAAAATACAATTCCAAACCACTACGCTCACCAGCGAACAAAGCCTCAACAATGAAAAAGGCAATGACAGTGGTCAAAACCAATCGATTGGTCATACTTTGTAGTAATTCACTAATAGGTGGCATAGATTTGTTGCGCTAGGGAGTAGGCTGACGAAATAAGATTACTATCATATCAAATTGGCCTGAATTTTATACACGCCCTATAATTGACGGCAATGAGAGTAATATCGATTAGCGACGGCAATCGGCTAACTGTGGATTTATTGGATTTCGGCGCACGTATTGCTGGCATTCGGTTTAATGACGTGCCCGTTGCATTAGGCTACGAAAATCTGTGTGACTATCAAAACGATGCCTATTATATCGGCGCGTCAATCGGCCCAATTAGCAACCGCCTCGCTAATGCCCAACTCAGCATTAATGGCCAACGTTTTTCCCTGCCTGCCAATGAAGGGGCAAACTGCTTACACAGTGGTGGTCGAGGCTTTGACCAAAAAATCTGGACCTTGCTTAGCAACACTTACAATAGTGTCGAGTACGAATTATATTTTGATCTGGCTGATATAGGCCTGCGAGGACAACTAAATACGCGTGCGCGATATACGGTTCATAGGGGGGCACTCACGATTGAATACCTCAGTCACACAGATACTGATACTTACATCAATCTCACTAACCACGTTTATTTCAATCTCAGTGGCCGACGACAAACTATTGCCGATCATCGGTTCGATTTATTTGCTAAGTCTTGGCTAAATGTTGATAAAACAAATATTCCTACTGGCGAAATTATAAAGGCTAACAGCCCCATAAAATATCAACTTAAACAATCATCGGAGCGAGATGTAGATATAGTAGACCATCACTTCGAAGTCGGCCAAGACAGGTTAATGAAATTAATGTTGAAAGCACACTCACCCACCACCGGTATTGGTCTGGAAGTGCGTGGTACCTCACCTGGCTTTCAGTTTTATGACGGCCATTATTTAGACAAACCCTTTATCTCTAATCAAGGCTTTTCTGTTGAAACCCAATACGCACCAGATGCCATTAATCAGAAAAATTTTTACTCGCCATTATTAACAGCGGGTGAACTTAGAAATCAGATTACAGTCTTACAGTTTTTGGCTTAATGGTTCTAAAGGTTAGATTTAATCTAGCATTAGCCTTAGCGCGCTTGGGTATTTGGTGCTGCCAACACTGCTGAGTAGTTCCGCGCATCATTAATAAGCTGCCGTGTTCCAACCTTAAGGCATGCGATAGGTTTTTATTGGTTTTATGACGCAGTTTGAAATCTCGACGATCGCCTAAACTAAGTGAGGCAATAATCGGGTTTGGATCTAATTCAAGTTCATCA